>JBAVPI010000788.1:0-3119 GCA_049692915.1 Pyrinomonadaceae bacterium | reverse complement strand
CCCTAGGATCAGGTTGAACTGATCCAGCGTCAGACGCTTGCGCTTCACGCTATTGCGTACCTTCTCCGTGACGATCGCTGGATTCTTTTCCATCCAGCCGAGCGCCAGGCCCTTGTTGAAAATCGCTATCATCCTAGTTCGGATGACCTGTGCCCAGCGCAGTTTCCCGCGCTCTTTAATCGGCTCGAGCACGTCTGCAATATCGCGCGTCGTCAGCGTCGCACATTCGCGTGCGCCGAGCGCGGCGCTAATCACCTTATCGCAGTCTCCGCGGGCGCGGATTGTATTGGCGCTGAGCCCGTCTGTCGGCATCTTCGCAATCAGTTCCGCAACAGTTCCCTGTTCGCGCGACACGCGTTCCGCAAGGCTCCGGCTGAGCTTCCCGTTCTCAACTATCACGTTCGCCTCGTGCGCCTCGTGGATCGCCTGCGCGAGCGGGATACGCCCTAGAACGTGTGTCTTCCCGTCTCGAGGGTCGCGCCAGACATAATATTCCGGGCGCGGCTCGTGCATGTTCGCCGGCCAATTGGCGCGGCGTCTTATCCGTGGGCGTGCTGCCATGATTTATCGGGCGATTCGTTGGGCCAATGTCGGCCGGGTTTGTCGGTTCTGGAATGTCGCGTTCTCGTCGACATAATATGCTCGGCCGACCTTGACGGGAGGCGGATATATCTTCCCCTCCCGAATCCAGAGCCGAGCCGTTCGGATGGCCGGTGCAGGGGAGAATTCGCGCATCAGCCATTCGTCTAGTCTGAGTTTCACGGTTTCTCCTTCGGCGCTTCTAGAATGGACTGGGCGAAATTCCGCAGTCCATCAAGATCATCGTCGTATTCGTCACCCAAGAACTTGAGCGCAAAGGCTTGCAGCGTCTCATCGCTCGGCACTTCCGTTGCGGGACTGGGAGCGGCGAGGTAGACGGGGATGATTGCCGCCTCGTTCATGCTCGGCCAGATTGTTCCTTTGTACGTGTGCAGTCGGTCGGCATCAGCCTGCGTGACATAGCCGATAGGTTCCGCCTCCTGCCCGCTCACAGTGCGGCGTGCTGCTTCGTATGCTTTGATGCACACTTCGGCATCGCTCATGCTGAACCCTGCCAATATATCAGCAGATGCGCTCACAGCGTCCGCAGCCGCAGCCAATGCGCGTTGATGATCGTTCACGATTTCTTCTCCTTGTTCTTTATTGCGGCTAGGATTGCGCGGGCAATTACGCCTGCGGAAGATTGGTTAAAAGGGTCATTCTTTGCGATTTCCTCTAGCGCCTTTCGATACCGCGCCGCATCCTTTTCGGCGTTCGCACGCTCAGGCGTAGGGGCTGCGTCTAGCATGGCGGCGTAAGTGTCAGTGGGGCGCGTGCAACAGCCGGTATCAGCGGCGGCATAGATCATGGCTTGCGTAGGCTCGATCGGAACTAGCTTCCACCCTGCCTCCTGCCCGCTCACAGTGCGGCGTGCTTCGTAGAAATCGATCAAAGCAATCAATTCGTCCCGAGTGAAGGTGAAATTGTTTTTCATGGGCGCGAGGAACAGTTCGCGACGCAGTTCATAGAGTGTCATTTCTTCTCCTTTTCGGCGTCAGCACGCTCATTACTCGCGCTTGCTGCAAGATACGCATCAACACACACTTTCGCGTCTTGAATGCTGAAACCGTGCCAAACATCGGTGGACTTTGAGACAGCGTCTGCGGCTTTGGCGAGTGCGTGCCACCAAGGCTTCGCCCCCGCTGTGTCGGCGTCCGCGCGCTCGGAGTTTTGTGAATCACTTTGAGTGACTCGCAAATCCGCACGCGCGGCGATAGGGGCGGCGTAGACGATGCGCTGCAAATAGCCCGCGCCTCCCGAAATTTTGTACTCGGCTTCGCTCACATCCGTCCACTCTTCGCCGTTTCGCGGGCGCACCTGATAGATCGGCTGCGCCTCACGCTCAGCGGACTGGGCTGAATCCCATATAAAACGAGCCATCGTCTTAGTTGTCTCGTCCATCGCACGCGCCTTTTCCCATACTGATTCAAAGTCTTGCTTGGCGCTCAGCTTGGGCGCGGCGTCCGCACGCTCAGGCGTAGGGGCTGCGATCCAATCCTCAATGATCTGTGCGCGTCGGTTGTAATCTGCTGACCGGCGTTCACCCTCGGCATCGTCGCGCGTATCACATGCCGCCCCGCGCCATCCACCGGCTGCATGAGTCAATGCTTGCCGAACTTCTTCAGGGATAACCGGCTGCGCCTCACGCGGTGCGCACTCGGCTTGCGGGGCATGGCGCTGCGCGAATGCTTTCCCGGCCCTGTAACCCTTCGCATACGCTTCGCCCGCCTCACCCTTGCCGCCATCGGCTAGAAGGGCGCGGGCAAATCCGATAATGTCGGCAGCATCGCCGTCAGCGTCAAAGCCGGTCACGCGAAGCCAAAGTGCTTTAATCTGTTCGTCGTTCATATTTTCTCCCTGGCAATGGCGGCGTCCACGATGCGATCCAAGTCATCGCCGTCTTCCGGATAGTCTCCATCGCCAGCAAATACCATCGCATATACATCGCCGTGCACATCGGACAGCCCAAGCCTGATTCGCCGATACCGCTCCGCATCCCGCGCATCGCTCGAATCCTTGCCGCCATCGGCTCGGGCTGACAGTGCGGCTTCGAGTGCACCACCCAAGCGAATGCACATTTCCTCGCTCAACAGCAGGTATTTCACGCCTCGCTGAACCACGGCTTCGGCTTCCTCGCCTATTGCTCGCCATACGGTCAGCGCATCGTCTGCCGCGCGTTTTTCGTCTGTCATATCTCGCTCCTTGCGATCAGCATTTATCGTGTGAGTAGATCGAATGCTGCTGCTGCCACTCTCGGTACTTGTCCATTGCCAAGGGCTCTAATGCGGTGTGCCCGATTGGCCATCCCAATCACTACACGAGGCACGCCATCCTCCCAGCTACCGTCCTGCCAAGCCTCTTTGCCGTAGCGTGCCAAAAGTCGTGGCAATGGCTGCACAGCGTCTGAAGGTTCGATGGATCGTTGTTCGTCTGATCCTGATCGCAGTGATGGACCGTCAGTCGCTTCGTGTATCCACAAGCCTCGCAGGCTTCCTTCCGATGCTTCCGCGCCCGCCAGAGATAGCTCTTCGGCTTCAGTT
>JBAVPI010000787.1:0-3727 GCA_049692915.1 Pyrinomonadaceae bacterium | reverse complement strand
GTTCAAGGGACGCGTCAGAAACTGAATCGCGCTTGCAGTTCGATGACTCGCCCGGACAGTCCGAATCCGGCACGCCCGAAGTTATCCCCGTTGCCGACATCAACGCCGGATGTGACGGGTTGGAACGACGGCAGGTTGAGAATATTGAACGCGTTGAAGAGGTTCGCCCGCAGATCGAGCATAGACCCTTCGCTGAGGAACGGAAAGCGCGTCTGTTTGACGATTGAGAGATCAACGGAACGATAGCCGGGGCCGCGGAACGAGTTGCGCCCGATGCCCGCCGGCCCGCGCGTCGTGATGTCGAAATAACGCGCGCCGCCGCCGGGGAAGATGCCGTTGATGAAGTCGCGGTTCGACGGGTCTTGAACCGCGCCGCCGAAGTATCTCGTCGGGCGGTCGGGACGGAAGCCGTCGCCGTTGAGGTCTGTAGCCTCGTCTCCGAAGACGACCGGCGTGAACGGGAAACCGGAGTGGAGGTCAATAATGCCGTTCAGTTCAAAGCCGCCGAGAAGCTTGCCGAGCACGCCCCTGCCGTCGTTGAAAAACGGCACACGATAGAGGCCGGAGATGACGAGGTTATGCTTGATGTCGAAGTCGGAGACGGCGCGTTCTAGTGCCTGATTGCTCGGATCGGTCTGCTGTGCGCCGCGCCCGAAGGAGTTGGTGTCAATGCTCTTGCTGAAGCGGTAGTTGCCGTCGAGACTGAAATTCCGCCCGTAGCTGCGCGTGACGCGTAGGAGCAGTGCATTGTAGTTCGAGTTGCCGTCGGGCAGAGGGAAAAAGATGCGGTCGAAATTGGGGTTGCCGGTCAGTCGCGGCGTCACTGCCGTGCCGTTGACGTTTCTGGTCTGCACGCGGTCGCGGTTATTGTCGAACGTGTCGCCCGGCGTATAGCGGTTGAGGTCAACCGTGCGAATCAGTTTGCGACCGGCGCTTCCCTGATAGCCGATGGAGGCGATTGTTTTAGCCGTCAGTTGAAACTGTAGGTCGAGCGAGTAGCTGTAAACGTAAGCGTTCGGCAACTCTTTCGGCGTGCCGTTGATTTCCACGGGAATGTCTCTGCGGATGAAACCGCCGGGAAGCGTGCCGGGGTTAGGGTCGAGCAGGCCGCCCGTGACGGGGTCTATGCCGCGCTGCAAACTGGGGTTCGTCGGATAGACGAACGGGTTTCCGTTGAGGGCGAACGAATAAACAATCGGGCCGTTGTTATTGTCGTTGCCGTTGAAGAGACCGGCGCGCGCGAAGAACGGCGGGTTGCCGCGCACCTGCGTCAACAGGTTCTCGAAAATGTGGTCGTAAGAGATGCCGAAGCCGCCGCGCAGCACCGCGCGGTTATCGCTGAAGAGTCTGCCCAATGATTTGAAGTTCGGCGAATAAGCGAAGCCGAGACGCGGGGCGAAGTTGTTGCGGTCAGGGTCGTAGAGCCGCTCGACGGGAACGAGCCGCCCGTCCACGACACCATTCGGCCCGAACACGTAGTTGGTGAGCCGCCCCTCTTTTTCCGTGAGCGGCGTTTGATACTCGTAGCGCAAACCGAGGTTGAGCGTCAGGTTCGGACGCACTTTCCAGTCGTCCTGCACGAAGGCCGCGTAAGTGTTCGAGCGGAAATAACGTTGGCCGTTGGCCGCGCCGCCCGTGACCGGATCGGCGGCGATGTTCTCGAAGAAGACGTGATCGTTGGCGAAATTCAGGAAGCTGGTGAACGTGAATTCGGGACGTGCTTCCGAGATTTCATTGTTGTTGTTCTGCTCACGTCGCACTTCGCCGCCGATTTTGATGGCTTGATTGCCACGCACGTAGGTGGCTGTGTCGCGGAACTCGTAGGTGTTCTGCGTGCGGTTGTTCGGCGTTCCGCGATTGATGCCGAAACTCGGCGGGCCGCCGAAAGTGAAATTGTCGCCGAAGCCCTGAATCTGTAGGCGCGGGATCGAGAGATCGCCGCTGCCGAGGTCGCTCAGTTCGTTGGCGTTGAAGCGCGTGAAATTGAAGCGCGCTTCGTTAATCAGGGTGGCTGAGATGGTGCGTATGTAGCTGAACGTCGCGGCGGAGTTGAACGGCCTGAAGGTCAGGTCTTCAAAGGGCCGCCCGTTGTTCGCGCCCGCGAAGTTTTCGAGCTTGGTGAAATAGGTGCTGACGGCGAATTGATCTTTGGTGCCGCGATTGAAATCGAAGCGCGTGTTGTATTGATTGCCGCGCGTGCTCGACGGAATCTCGACGGTGGCGAGCGTCACGTCGGGGATGCCGTCAAACGAGCCGGGGATGACGTTCTGGCCGAGCGGGGTGTTGAGCGAACCGATGTCGAAACTGAGACCGGCCTGACCGTTGACGCGCCTGTTCGGCCCGTTCGGCCCGCCGCTCGGCAGACCCGTGGCGATGACGCGCGACGCGACGACGCCGGACGTGTTGAAGAGCCGCGTGGCGAAACCGTTCGGTCGAACGCGCGCGATGTATTCGCGAAACTCCGGTGTCTCGATAAAGATGTTATCGGTTCTCGAATTGCTGCGGCGCAGCGCTTCGGTCGAGAAGAAAAAGAAGAGTTTGTTTTTGCCGCTGAGGTACGCATGGCCGCCTTCGCCGAAGCGGGGCAGATAGACCGGGCCGCCGATGCTCCCGGCGAACTTCCTTTCATACTGATCCACGATGGTCGGGCAGCGGCTGGCGAAAACGCGCACGCCTCTCTGACAGGTTAAGAGCGAGGGCGTCGAACCCGGCCCTGAGGTCGGGCCGAAATATTTGTTGAAAGAGTTCAGCTTGGGCGAGGCATAGTTGGCGACGAGACTGCCGTGAAAAACATTCGTGCCGTTTTGTGAGACGACCTTGACCTGCGCGCCCGTGTTGCGTCCATCCTCAGCCGAATAGCTGCTGGTGACGATGGAAACTTCTTTGACGGATTCCTGATTCGGCGTCACGACCGCCGCCCCGCCCAGTCCGAGGCTGTTCACGCTGACGCCGTCAATCTGGTAGTTGTTGCTGGAGACGCGCTGGCCGTTGGCGGTGATCTGCGTCTGGTTCTCAGTCTGGAACACGCCGCTGTTCGAGCCGCCGCCGAGTTGCTCGACACCGGGAATGAACTGTGCCGAGTTGCCGGAGCCGCCGCGCGCCGTGTCGCCGAAAATGCCGGGCACGGTGCGGGCCAACTCATACGGGTTGCGCCCGACCTGCGGCAGTTGTCGAACCTGCTCGGTCGTAATCGCCCCGGAGATGTTGGCGGTCTCGGTCTCCAACCCGCGCGCGGTGTCAGTGACGGTCACGGTTTCGGAGACCGCCCCGGTCGTCAGCGTGATGTCTAATCCTTGCGTGCCCTCGGCGCTGACGATGACGTTATCGAGGACGCTCTTGTTAAAGCCCGCCTGCTCGATGGTGACGGTGTACTGGCCGGGCGCGAGTTGCGAGAAGCGGTAGAAGCCATCGCTGCTGGTCGTGGTTGACTGCGCGCGTGTCGTCTCTTTACTGGTGAGCGTGACGGTCGCGCCGGGGACGACCGCGCCGTTCGGGTCGGTGACGGTGCCCTGCACGCCCGCCCTGAACTGCGCGCTGGCCGTCGCCGTCAGGAAAAGAATGAAGAATGCGCAGCCGACGGCGCGCGAAAGTTGAGAGATGTGATGCTTCATAAAAGTAAACCCCTTCGTTGCGAGAATCCGCGTTCACCTGACACCATCGTTCGGACGATGGGGGCGGTCGCGAGGAAATAAACTGCTGCCGTGTGTGAACAGGTCGGGGAAAAACA
>JBAVPI010000786.1:0-3540 GCA_049692915.1 Pyrinomonadaceae bacterium | reverse complement strand
GCGTTGCGCGGGCCACATCAGGTCGAGACGCTCGTCGGCCTGCGCACCCTTCGCGGCGTCGGCGTAGAACTTCATCGCATCAACGAAACGCGCTTGGTTGTAGGCAATGTCGCCGAGGCTCGTGCGCGCGGCGGCACGGAAGATGCGCGAGCGCCCGCGCCCTCCGATGACGGGGAGGTTCGCGAGCGTCGCGCCGAGCACATTCTCGAAATGCTTGCGCGCCGAATCGAGTTGATCGTTCAGGAAGTCCACGCGGCCCATGCCGAGTTCATAGACGGAATAGATGAGGGCCGCGCGATACGCCTCGAACGGCCCGCGCAGAGAGCCGACCGTGTCGGTCACGACATCGGCGGCCTGCCCCGGCGTCGAAGTGTTGGGCGTCCCCGACACAGCGCCCCTCAGTCGCGAGCCGAAGCCGCGAATCTTGTTGACCTTTGATTGAACTCTCGCCTGACCTCCCTGCGCCGTCTTGAGCGCGTCCGTCTCAGGCTTCGTCACGTTCATTCGTGAAAAGGCCGTGCGCGCCTTGTCCGCATCGCCCTGCCGGTAATACATGCCGCCGATCTTGGCGAGCATCAGGTTGGCATTGAACGCGCCCTCATTCGCCGAGAGGACGGCGACGACGCCCGGCCCCTTGCTCTCTTCGGCGGAGATGGCCGCGTAGATGTCGTGCGCGGACTGGAAGTGTTGGAGCGCAACGTCATAACGGCCCTGCCGGTCGTAGAGTTCGCCGAGCAGGTCTTGCGTCGAAGCCTCGCCGAGCTTATCGCCCGACTCGCGAAAAAGCTGCAAAGCACCCTCCAGACGGACGAGCGCCTCGCCCGCCTTGCCCTGACGAAGGAGCGCGCGCGCCGCCTCGCGTTCCGCCACGCCCCCTTCTGGTCGCGACAACCCGCCCTGTTGCGTCGAAGCGGCAACAAACGACGTGCGACCGGCGTAGATATTTGAAGAGTGCGCGGCCAACGACGGCCCGCACAGAAAGGTGGACGCCGCGAGCAGCCCCGCGAGGCCGCGTGCCGGTTGACGCATATGAAAACTCCCGCCCGTCATGTTTCGTCCGGGCCGATGTGTCGAAGATGGGATATTAGCGGCGACAATTCGTCGTTCGCCGTCGCGCAAGTTTTGACGGCGCGGAATCTTAACACGCCGGGTTGACGCTTTGAAATTTCTTAAGGAAACCGCCGGGAATGGCCCGCACGCGTGCAACTTACAGAAGGTTTTCAACAACTAACCTTTGCGCACGCGTGCCGGGCCTGCAACGGGGCCGTGCAGGTGCTTCCCCCAAGAGTCATCTTAGCTGATTCTCTTTACTCTAAGGACGGAAGCGTCTCCTGCCTCACCGGGCGGTCGGGGAAAGAGAACATGCATCTCGTCGAATTTTTAGGTCAACGTTCCAGAACATTCGTCATCGTGGTCGCCTCGCTCTGCGTGTTGCTGCTCGGCATCGTCAACTACCTCAGCGGCCCCGACGTGTCGTTTCTCATCTTCTACAGCGCGCCGATTATTCTCTCCGCGTGGTACGTCGGGCGCGGGGCGGGCTTCCTGATGTGTCTGATGAGCGGCCTGTCTTGGATCGTCGTCGCCATCCTGACTTACAAGCACTACGCGCATCCGCTCATTCCATACTGGAACGTAGCCGTCTTGCTCGGCTTCATCCTGATACTCTCTTACATCGTCTCGGCCTTCAAGAAATCTCTGGAGACGGAGCGCGAGTTGGCGCGCACGGATTATCTGACTGGCACGGTCAACGGCAGGCACTTCGCCGAACTGGCCGAAGCCGAAGTGACGCGCGCGCGACGCAACGGCCTGCCCTTCACCGTCGCTTATATGGATGTGGACGACTTCAAACTCGTCAACGACCGCTTCGGCCACAGCGTCGGCGACAAACTCCTGCGCACCGTCGCCGAGGCGATTAAAGAGAGCGTGCGCGCGATTGACGTGGTGGCGCGGCTCGGCGGCGACGAGTTCGCCATTCTCTTGCCGGAGACGAACGGGCTGGCCGCCGAAGTCGCCATCCGGCGCGTCCGCCGCGAATTGCTCTCAATCGCTCGACTCAATAACTGGCCCGTCACTTTCAGCATCGGCGTCGCCACGTGGGATACCCCGCCGCATTCCGTGGACGAGATGCTGCGCGCCGCCGACGAACTGCTCTACGCCGCCAAACGCGGAGGCAAGAACGCTATCCGTCACGAAATCGCGACCGCCGCCCCGGCCACTGCCGCTTGAGAACGCTTTCGGGTTAACGGCGCTCGAACATCAGCCTGAGAAAACAGAAAGGGCGGGATGACGCTTGATGCGCCGTCCCGCCCTTCACTGTTTCTCCGCTACAATTTTGCCGCCCGCGTGCTACTCGCACGGACAAATCTCGTGCTACTCGTTCAGGTAAATCTTTTGCGCGTAGTCGCGCACCATGCGGTCGCTGTTGAAAGCGGGCGCGAGCGTGGCGACGGCGTGCTTCATCATCGCCACCCAGCGGCGCGGGACGCCCTGCCCGTCGCGCTCGTAGTAGGCAGGCACGACCTCGGTTTCAAGCATGCGATAGAGCGACTCGGCATCGTGCGCATCTTCGTCACCAACCTGTTCATTAATCGTCCCGCCGCCCACGGCCCAACCGTTCGAGCCGTCGCACCCTTCGAGCCACCAGCCGTCGAGCACCGATAAATTAAGGCCGCCGTTCATCGCCACCTTCTCGCCGCTCGTCCCCGACGCTTCGAGCGGGCGGCGCGGCACGTTCAGCCACACGTCAATTGACTGCACGAGTTGGCGCGCGACCTCCTGATCGTAGTCCTGCAAAAAGACTGCGCGGCCCGCCACGCGCGGGTCGAGTTTCCACAGCGCGAGTTGTTGCAGGATGAGCTTCGCGCCCTGATCCTGCGGGTGCGCCTTGCCCGCGAAGACGAATTGCACGGGGCGCTCGGCGTCGAGCATCAGGCGATAGAGGCGTTCGAGGTCTGTCAGTATCAAGTCCCAGCGTTTGTAGGCGGCGACGCGGCGCGCGAACCCGACGGTCAAGGCTTCCGGGTCGAAAATCGCGCTCGCACCCACGCCTGACTCCGCCGACTCGCCCTGCCGCAGGCGCGCGTTGGAGACGCGGTCACGCACGAACGCGATGAGACGAGACTTCAACAGTCGCTTCGCGCGCCAGAATTCTTCGTCGGGAATCGAATTGACGACGTTCGCCCATGCGCCCGCGTCGTGCAGCACCTCCGTCCAATTCTCGCCCGCGTATTTTTCGTACATCGAGCGCACGAGCGGCGCGACCCACGTCGGCGCGTGGACGCCGTTTGTGACGTAAGAGATCGGCACTTCTCTGACGTGAAGGCCCGGCCACATCTTGTTCCATAACTCGCGCGACACCTCGCCGTGCTTGCGGCTCACGCCGTTCGACGAGCGACACATGCGCAACGCGAGCGGCGTCAGGCCGAAGAGTTCCGCTTCGTCGCCCGCCTTCACCCGACCGAGGTTCAAAAATTCTTCCTGCGTCAATCTCAAAGCGCGGCGGTAACTCTCGCCGAAACACCTCTCGATGAGCGCCGGTGC
>JBAVPI010000785.1:0-1840 GCA_049692915.1 Pyrinomonadaceae bacterium | reverse complement strand
ACACGCGCATCACCTTTGCGGTGACGGATTGCAGTCTGGGTAAGCTGCTCGTCGCGGCGACCGACAGAGGCGTGTGCGCCGTCGCTTTCGGCGACTCGACGCGGGAATTAACGGCGGGTCTATCGGGAGAATTTCCCGCCGCGCAAATCGAGCCGGACGAAGACAGTTTGCGGAATTATGTACGGGCGATTGTCGAGCATCTCGATGGAACGAGCCGCGCGCTTGAACTCCCGCTCGACTTGCAGGCGACGGCTTTCCAACTCCGTGTGTGGGCGGCGTTGCGGCGTATTCCCTACGGCGAGACTCGCTCGTATAAACAGGTTGCAGAGGAGACGGGTAACGTCAAAGCGGTGCGCGCCGTCGCACGCGCCTGCGCCGCAAATCCGGTTGCGCTCGTCACGCCTTGTCATCGAGTCATCAGCGCAAACGGCGACGTGAACGGCTATCGCTGGGGCGCGCAACGCAAAAGAAAATTGCTCGACAAAGAGCGGTCAACGCAAAACGGCGGATAAAGCACTTCGCCGAAGCGATGCGCTCAAGCCATGGAATCAACGATGGAGGATGCAATGGTGGCGACCCGGAAAGAAAGGGCTGAGAGATTCAAGGCCCTGCACGAGCGTGAGGGAGCTTTTGTCATGCCGAACCCGTGGGACATCGGCTCGGCGAAACTGCTGGCGGGTTTGGGATTCGAGGCGCTGGCGACGACGAGCGTCGGTTTCGCCAACTCGCTCGGACGCTTGGACGGTCAGGTCACGCTCGCAGAGGTCGTCGAACATTGTCGAAACCTTTGCGCGGCGACTGATCTGCCGGTCAGCGCGGATTTGGAGAACTGCTTTGTTGATGACCCCGATGAAGCCGCCGGGACAATTCTGCTCGCGGCTCAGGCGGGTCTGGCCGGAGGCTCGATTGAGGATTACAGCGGCGACCCCTCGAATCCAATCTATGATTTCTCACTGGCGGTCGAGCGCGTGCATGCCGCCGCCGAAGCAGCGCGGTCTCTGGATTTTCCTTTCACCCTGACGGCGCGTGCCGAAAACCTGCTTCGCGGCAGACAAGACCTCGACGACACGATTCGCCGCCTACAGGCGTACGAAGCGGCGGGTGCGGATGTGCTCTACGCACCGGCCCTCACCACGCTCGATGAAGTTCGATTGGTGACGGGTGCGCTCCGCAAGCCTCTGAACGTACTGGCCCCGATGGTGAAGGGCGCGACGGTCGCGCAGTTGGCGGACGCCGGAGCCAAGCGCATCAGCGTCGGGGGAGCGCTGGCCCGCGCCGCCATCACCGCACTGTTACGCGCCGGAAGAGACATGCAAGAGCAGGGAAGTTTCGGCTGGACATCGGACTTAACGTCGAGCGCCGACGTCAATAAGCTGCTGAGTGATTAAATCATCCGCGTGACTTCGCGACTTTTAACTCCGGCCTCTTGCCCGTCCACAGTCCGCAGTCCGTCCACGTTCAAGATTGATGAGAGAATGCGTGGAGTCGGGTGCATGCCGTCGTTAGATACTGTGGCGGACTAGCGCGACCTCTGCTGGATGATTTGAGCAATTGCCCGCAGTGTCTGATTCACCGCTTCCGAGTCCGGAAACACCTCGGCCACATCAGGATCGAGGCACACGATGTTCGTCCCTTCGGCAAACTGCCCGGCGTATTTCCCGACCGCGCCCTGACTGAAGTCATACTCATCCAGCATCTCGACTACTTCATTATTAGCTTCCTCGTTCATAATCTTTCCTCTCGCGTGCTGTCGCCTTCCGCGCGCTAATGATCCTGATGTTCCCTGCTCGGTAGATGTGCGCCACCACCAGAGTATGTCCCAAGGCCGATTCGCCTACGA
>JBAVPI010000784.1:0-3939 GCA_049692915.1 Pyrinomonadaceae bacterium | reverse complement strand
GCTCGGACGTTCCGGCTCGGCTTCGCAAATGACGCGCGCCATCTCGTCGGCGCGGCGGCTGGAGAAGTCGTAGGGTCGCCGTCCCGTCAGCAGTTCGTAGAGCACGACGCCCAGAGAATACACGTCGCTCGCGGTGGTGATGCGCTCGCCGCGCACCTGTTCGGGGCTGGCGTAGGCCGGTGTCATCAGTCCGAGTTGCGTCGCCGTCTGCGGGGTGATGGGGTCGGCGTCGGGCGCGAGCAGCTTGGCGATGCCGAAGTCGAGGAGTTTGACCGTGCCGTCGGGCGTGACGACGATGTTCGAGGGCTTGAGGTCGCGGTGGACGACGAGGTTTTGGTGCGCGTATGAGACCGCCGCGCAGATCGTGCGAAAGAGCCGGAGGCGCGCCGCGGTGTCGAGTTCGTTCGTCTCGCAATACTCGTCAACGGGAATGCCGTCCACGTACTCCATCGCGAAGTAGGGCAGGCCGTCGCCGGTCGTGCCGCCGTCCAGCAGGCGCGCGATGTTCGGATGATTGAGCGAGGCGAGTATCTGCCGCTCGTTGTGAAAGCGCCGGAGGATGTCGGGGTCGGAGTCGAGACCGCGACGGATTAACTTGACGGCGACTCGCTGGCGAAAATGTTCATCGTCGCGCACCGCTTCGTAAACCGTGCCCATCCCGCCGCGCCCCAACTCGCGCAGGATTCTGTAAGGCCCGATGCGTTGCTCCGTCACGCTCGCATCACCGGCGTTGAAGTTCTCTTTGAGATGTGCGAGCGGCGAATGTTCGAGCATCGTCGGCTCTTCGGCGTCGGCGCGCAGCAACCTTTCGACGGCATCGCGCAGAGGGGCGTCGTCACGGCAACGTGCGTCGAGAAATGCGGGGCGCTCGTCGGGCGCGAGTTCGACGGCAAGATGAAAAAGCTCTTTGACGTATTCCCAGTTCGCGGGTGATGAAGTTTGGGGCATGAATGGTTAACGAAAAAATCGTGGCCGCTTTGCGGGACGTGATGTGGATGAACTCTCTAGCCGCCCATCGCCTGATGGAGCCATGCTTTGGCAACGCGCCATTCGCGTTTCACGGTGATCTCCGAAACGCCTAAGACTTCCGCCACTTCCTCGACGGTCAGCCCGCCGAAGAAGCGCAGTTCGACGATGCGGCCTTGCCGCGGGTCGAGCGCGGTCAGACGCTTGAGCGCGTCGTCCAGAAGCAGCCAGTCAACGGGTCTCTCTTCGCCCGCGAGGCTGATCGCTTCGTCGAGCGCAAGCTTCGTGTCGTGGCCGCCACGCTTCTGCGCATGGTGCTGTTCGGCGTGGTTGACGAGGATGCGGCGCATCATCTCTGCGGCCAAGGCAAAGAAGTGCGCGCGGTTACGCCAGTCAACCGAGTGCTGCTCGATGAGCCGGAGATAGGCTTCGTGGACGAGCGCGGTGGCTTGCAAAGTGTGGTCGGGTCGCTCGCGTCGCAGTTGGCTCGCGGCGAGTCCGCGCAGTTCGTCGTAGATCAAAGGCAGCAACCGGTCGAGCGCCGCGCGGTCGCCCGCCTGCGAGTTTTTTAGTAATCCAGTAATCTCACCCGGACTCGACATCTCTTTCCCACGCACTTCCCCGCTGCCGCTCTCAAACGTCGCCGGATTATACAGGCACGCCTCCGACTCAACAAATTTCACTTCCCCGCCTTGATACCTTTTGCCGTCAAACCCTGCGAGTAATAGTTGAGCGACTGAATTTCGACCGCCGACGCGGCGACCCTGAGACGCTTCAAGTGAGATAAAGATTCAAACGGAGAAAAATATGAACAGAACTGAGCGAAGCATTCGTGCGGCCTCGAAAATAACCTTACTATTGCTGCTGTCCGTCTTCCTCGGCGCGCACGCCTTCGCCGCCGACGGCGATCTCGATCCGACTTTCGATGCGCCGGATGTGGATGGAGGTATCAGAGCGATAACCGTTCAGCCGGACGGAAAAATTTTAGTCGGCGGCGCGTTCGGCCCCAGCTTCGGCGGCGCGCGTCTCAACTCGAACGGCTCGATAGACCCTGTCTTCGACCGCTTCGGCAGCGAGTTTTATCGCTTCCTCGTCCTGCCGAATGGTCAGTTGCTCGTCTCCGGTAGATATGAAGACAATCGCTTCAGCCCGCCCAAGTTTTTTTCTCTCTCGCGCCGTTCGGCAAACAACGGAGTTGACAACTCCTTCATCAGTCTTGAGCTGACCAACAACCCCAATTTTACCGCTATCGTTTACGACCTCGCGCTGCAAACGGACGGGAAGATCATCGCCGTCGGCGCGTTCGCCTCTGCTGACGGCACGGCGCACGCCAACATCGTGCGCCTCCTCGGCAACGGGACGGTGGACACCACTTTTAACCCCGTCGTCGCCCCGAACAATTCCGGTATCAAACGCGTCTTCATCCAGCCCGACGGCAAAATTCTGATCGGCGGCGAAATCACGCAGGTCAACGGCGTGGCCCGCGACCGCATCGCACGTCTCAACGCGGACGGCACGCTCGACGCGACGTTCGTGCCCGCCCTGCTCACGTCCACACCGGCGGGCACAGTCGGTTTCGACGACATGGCTTTGCAGCCGGACGGTCGTATCGTCGTCGCCGCGTTCAATCTAGGCGGTTATCTGAGGCGCTTGAACGCCGACGGCAGCCTCGATGCGACGTTCACCGGCACGCAACCTTCTACGAGTTATCGAACCCGCACGATTGCGCTGCAAGAGGACGGCAAGATCATCGTCGGCATCCAGAGCAACACCCCGGCGGGCGGTGTCCGGCGTCTCAATGCGGATGGGACGATTGACACCGCCTTCAACGCCATCGTCGAGACCAACATCGAAGGCCCCGCGAAGATCGTCGTCCAGCCGGACGGCAAAATTCTTGTCGCCGCCACCGTCAGCAGGGTCAACGGCGTGACCCTCAGCAGAAACATCATCCGGCTCAACGGGACAGGGGCCACGCCCACACCTACACCTACACCCACGCCCACACCTACACCTACACCGACGCCGACTCCTACGCCGTCTCCCACACCGGCATCAACCGGCACGGTGCAGTTCAGCGCCGCCACCTTCGACGTGAACGAGGGCGCGGGCGGCTCAGGCACAAGCGGCACGACGTTCGGCGAGGTGAGCGATCAAGAGGCTGCGCTCGCCGCCGCATCCGGCGGTTCGGCGCTCGTCAGCGTCACGCGCACCGATTCGACGCAGGCCGCGAGCGTGGACTACGCGACACAGAACAACACGGCCTCCGACCGTTCCGACTATGCCGCCGCTTACGGCACGTTGCGCTTCGCCGCCGGTGAAACATCAAAGACGATTCTTATCCCCGTCACGGACGACCGCTTTCTCGAATCGCCGGAGACGTTCTCCGTCACGCTCTCGAACCCAAGCGGCGTCGCGCTCGGCTCGCCCGCGAATGCCACCGTCACCATCACGAGCGACGACGCGGCTGACGGGCCGAGTCCGGTCAGAGATGCGTCATTCAACGCGGACTTCTTCGTCCGGCAGCAGTATGCGGACTTTCTCAACCGCGAGGCGGACGCCGACGGCCTCTCGTTCTGGAAGAATCAGATTACGGAGTGCGAATCGCTGCCTGCGGCGGAGCGGCAGGGTTGCCGCGAGGTGCGGCGCGTCAATGTCTCTGCGGCCTTCTTTCTCTCCGTCGAATTTCAGGAGACGGGTTTTCTCGTCCATCGCTTTCAGCAGGCCGCCTTCAACACGGGCGAGCGATTGCGGCTGCGCGACTTTCTCGCCGACAAAGGAGAGGTGAGCCGCGGAGTCGTCGTCGGGCAGGCCAACTGGGAGCAACAGTTGGAGCAGAACAAGATCGCCTACGCCGCGGGGTTCGTCGCGCGCCCGGCCTTCGTCGCGCTCTACCCGACGACGTTGACGGCGGCGCAATTCGTGGACGCCCTCAACGTGAACACGGGCGGCTCGCTCTCGCAGGCGGAGCGCGAC
>JBAVPI010000783.1:0-2196 GCA_049692915.1 Pyrinomonadaceae bacterium | reverse complement strand
GAGCACGAGATGCTCGCCATGCTTCTCGAATTCTTCCCCGAATAAAAGAGCATTCCGACTTTAGCTCAAACAGCATCGCGGCCAACCATTCAAGTTGGCCGCGATGCTGTGTTTACCGGACTGTTACTGTTCTTACTTCGACTCGGAGAGGGCCGCGATGTAGCAGCCGTTGGCCGTCGTCGTGAGCGGGTCTCTTGCCATCCTGACATCGGCAATCTCGATGGGAAAGTCACCGCCGGCGCGAAGCATCTCTTCAAATTTCTGCTTGAAGCCCGCGGGCTTGGCAGTGCCGCCCGCAAGGACGATGGACATCGGGCGGTCAACTTTGGGCAGTTGGCTCGAACGTTTGAACTCGGCGCGCAGGCGCTCGATCAGCGAACCGAGCACGTCCTCATAGAAGATGTGCAGGGCACGCGTCATGTCGTCTTTGGGCGGGCGCGAGAGGTCGAGATTCTCTTCCTTGAAGAGCCGCACCTTCGTCGAGTTGCGCTCGCCCATCACTTCGACGACGTTCGAGTCAATGTAGTCGCCGCTCTTCGGCACGCTGAAAGTAATCATCGGCATGGACATGAAAGAGACCGAGACGTTACACATCCCGCCGCCGAAGCTGATGCCGATGCCCGTGAAATTCTCTTCCTGCAACTCCGAGAAGACGACGGCCTGACCCTCGTTGATCGCTTTGGCTTGGTAGCCGAGCGACTGGAGGTAGCTCTTCAGCACGGCCTCGTGATAGACGAGGTTGCCGTTCGCGTTCTCGCCCTTGCCGGGCACGCTGAAGCAGAGCACTTCGTTGCGGCGCGCGCGCGGCACGAGCAGGCCGATGATGCGCTGCATGATGTGCTGGCTCATCTCTTCCTGCGGGTTGAGCAGGCCGGAAAACATCGGGCGGCGCGCATCCGTGTCGAGGAAGCTGGCGAAAAAGTCCGTGTCGTTGCCGTAAACGTAAATGTTTTTGCAGTTGCGTTCGTAAACCATCCCTCTCTGCTTCAAGACGTTTTCGGCCATCTCCGAGCAGGGGACGGCGACGAAGGCATTCATCTGCGAGCGGACATCGCTCTGGGCGCGGCCTTCGGCGACGACGATGCGGCTCGTGCCGATGTCGAGACCGATGGGGCCGGATTTGACGTTCACTGTCTCCGCTTTTGACGCGGGGGCCTGATTTTTCTCTTCCATGTTTTCTCCTTACAGAATGTGTGGGTGGGGGCGATTTAACAACTTCGGCCCTCTCATGGTTGGCGAGTGTTGCGCGGGCTGTGCGAGCAGACGGCTGAAAGCCGAATGCAGGCCCGCATGAGACTTAGCAAGCCGCGTGCCCGAACTGTGCGGGTGCTATGCTCCGATGCCTGTCTGCGGTTTGCGGTGTGGGCGGGGACGACGGGCGACCCCTTTTCGTTGGAGGTTTACGGCCCCTGCTCGCTCGTCGAACTGCCTGCGCGCGTGATGCGCTGCGACTCCATCTGCTCGCGGTAAGCGTCGTGCTTACGGCGGCGCAGTTCATCAACTTTCAGATTCGCTTCTCCGGCGCTGCGGTTAAACGCCTCTTCACCGGCGATCACGCCCGGCCACAACGCTCCGCCGATTTTGCTCACCACGTCGTCGTCATATGTAAAACCGTACTCGCGGACGCTGGCTGGCGCGACTTTGTATTTATCGGAAAGCCCCATCGCCGCGAACGGGAAGCCCCGCGCCCAGTCGTGGTGAAAACAGATGCGCATGTTCGACGGGTTGACCGAGACGAGGCCGTGCGTCACGCAGTCCGCGTCGTCAATCTGATACCGGCTGCGCAAGACCTGCGTGAGCAGACGGCCCGACACGGTTTGCGCCTCGGTCAATTGTTCGTCGGCCTCGGTCTTCGTCTCGAAGCAGACGCCGAGGAAGCTCTCGTTGAGTCCGACGTAAACTCCGCGGCTGTCTGCCCAGACGGAATTTCCCGCGTGGTTGGCCGCATCCTCGTCGCGCACGATGCGGTAAATCTGGCCGAAGCGGTCTATCACGTAGTTATAAGATTTGTTCTTCCGCACGTATTCGAGTAGGCCGCGCGTGTGCGTCTCAATCGAAGCGTTGTTGTCTGCGGTGAACGGGAGCATGTCGCTCTCCGAAGTGTGATACAGAATCCCCACGGGGTCGCGGCGGATTTGTTCGTCGGCACGCTCGCCGCCCTCCTTGAAAACGTAGTAGCCGCGCGCGCGATTTTCC
>JBAVPI010000782.1:0-29354 GCA_049692915.1 Pyrinomonadaceae bacterium | reverse complement strand
GGCAGGAGGCGCAGCCGCCGCCCGACGTCCCGCAGTTGGCGTGCAGGCAAGCGCGCAGCCTGCTGCGGCGACTGGAGAGAAGGAAGCAAGAGGTGCTGCTGTTCCTGAGCGACCCATCGGTACCCTTCGACAACAACCTGGCCGAGCGCGACCTGCGGATGGTGAAGCTGCACCAGAAGGTCTCGGGCTGCTTCCGCACCGATGAAGGGGCACGCCGATTCTGCCGCATCAGGAGCTACGTCTCGACCGCCCGCAAGCAGGGACGCGGAGTGCTTCCGGCGCTCGAAGGGGCGTGCTGCGGGAAGCCGCTAAGTGTCAGAAAACGCTCGGGATAGCTGAATAGAAAACGCTCGGGATAGCTGAATAGCCGTCATGAAGCGCGCCGCTTCTCCACCGGCGATGAAAATTTTCGCCTGCGCGCGTATGCTTTCCACAAGCCGCCGGCGGCCAAGAGGTCGAAGTAACGTGGTACGGGCGAGTCCGTTGAATAGCCTGACCCGAGAGCCTTTGAGGTCCCGCCGACTGTTGCCGCCCCGCACGGGGTGAGCACGCATAGCAGATTCTTCTTCCACGAGGCTCTCACGCCGGCGGCGCATCTCAGAGTGGGAGGCCGACCCCGATGCAAGTCCTTTACTCCTGTTGCTGTGGCATCGACATCCACGCCAGGACCGCCGTCGCCTGTCTGATTAAGCAAGGCCGGCGGCAGACCCGCACCTTCTCGACGATGACCGACGACCTGCTGCGCCTCTCCGACTGGCTGACGGCCGAAGGCTGCACGCACGTCGCCATTGAGAGCACGGGCGTCTATTGGAAGCCGGTCTTCAACATCCTGGAAGGGCCGCTCTCCGTCATCCTCGTCAACGCCAGGGACGTGAAAGCCGTCCCCGGCAGAAAGACTGACGTGCGCGACTGCGAGTGGCTCGCCGACCTCCTGCGTCACGGGCTGCTCAAGGCCAGCTTCATCCCGCCGTTGGAGATCCGCGAACTGCGAGAGTTGACGCGCTACCGCCAGACGCTCATCAAGGAGCACACTGCCCTCGCCAACCGCATCCAGAAGCTGATCGAGTCGGCCAACATCAAGCTCGGGCAGGTCGCGACGGACGTGCTCGGTGCCTCGGGCCGGCAGATGTTACGCGCGCTGGCCGACGGCGAAGAGAATGTCGAGGTGCTGGTGGAGATGGCGCGCAGCTCTCTCCGGACTAAGAAGCCGGAACTACGCCGCGCGCTGACGAGCCGCCTGACGCCGGCACAACGCTTCGTGCTCAACGAACTGCTGGGGCGAGTGATGGAGAACGAGGCGGCGACGACGCGCGTCAACGAACAGATCACACGAGAGGTGGCCGAGAGCGCCGACCCTTTCGTCTCTGAAGCCGTGAAGTTGTTGCAGACGATACCCGGCGTCGGGCTGCGCGTGGCCGAGGTGATCGTCTCCGAGATCGGCGTGGACATGACGCGCTTCCCCTCGGACGCGCATTTGGCGAGTTGGGCGGGGTTGTGTCCGGGCAACAACGAGTCGGCGGGCCAGCGCCGCTCGACACAAACGACGAAAGGCAGCCCGTACCTGCGGGCCGCCCTGACGCAAGCGGCGTGGGCGGTGGCGCACACGAAGGAGACGTACCTGGCGGCGCAGTACCACCGGCTGGCCCGGCGGATGGGCCGGAAGAAGGCATTAGTGGCGGTGGCGCACAGCCTGCTGGTGATCGTCTACCATGTGCTCGACCGGCGGGCAGATTATCGTGAGTTGGGTGGCGATTACTTTGACCGCCAACAACATCAGACGCAGCAACAGCGGCTCATCAAGAGGCTAGAGAGGATGGGACTGAGGGTGACAGTCGAGGCGCTGCCAAATGCAGCATAATCAATCACTTACAGCCCCATTTTCATAGCAGTTACTATTGACTGGACAAGCCGTCTGAGGCATTATGAACCTCGATTTTGCTCGTCAAATCCTCTCTGAGAGGCTTCAGCCCCTTGTCTACAGAAGCTCTGACCCCTGACATACTCCGCGGCGGTGAAACTTCTGCGAGGAGGTTTGACCCGAAGAGCGCGGCCCCCTTCGTTAACAAGTCCGTCTCGGAGGCGACGCGGAGAGCCTACGGCAGGGCGCTGCGGGAGTTCTTCCAGTTCACAGGTATGAAGCATCCGTCGGAGGTCGTCCCCGCAGACGTGCTGCTATGGAGGGATAAGCTGCGTTCGCAGAAGAAGAGCGCCGCGACGGTCGCCTTCAAGCTCTCGGTCATCCGCTCCTTCTTCGAATACCTGAAGGCCGCGGGGGCAATACAGCTCAACCCGGCCTCGACCAAATTGGTCTCCCCGCCCGGGCTGTCGTCGGAGCCCTCGGGCCGAGCTCTCTTAGCCAGGGAGGTGCGCTATCTGCTCTCTGGGCCGGACAGGGAGAAGCCGGAAGGCGCTAGGGACTACGCGCTGATGCTAGTCATGCTGCGGCTCTCACTGCGAGTGTCAGAGGTCTGTTCTCTTCGCGCCTCCTCCGTGAAGTGGAGCCACGGCCGCTGGACGCTGCGGTGCAAGGTCAAGGGGGGCAGGGAGGAGGTCTGGCCGCTGCCGAAGGAGGTCAAAGAGGATATTGACCACTACCTAAAGCTCGACCGGAAGCGGAGGGAGATCGCGCATTCGGATAGGGAGCACGCCCACCTCTTCCAGCCGCATGTGAACTACCGCACGCTCGACTTCGATAAGGCGCTCTCGACGCGGATGGTGCAGAATATCGTCAAGCGGTGGGCAGACTACTCTCGGATAGGTGACCTCTCACCGCATGACCTGCGGCGGACGGCTATCACCAAAGCCCTCGACAGCGGTCTCACCTACCGTCAGGTGCAGATGATGAGTAAGCACAAAGACCCGAAGACCGTGATGAGGTACGACCACGGGAGAGAGAACATGGAGCAGAATGCCGTTAACTTCCTCGCATATGATGAGAAATGATTATCGAGAAGATCTGAGGACGCCCGAGTTATGAAGCGTAAGGACTAAGGTTGGGAGCGGGGACGGCCAAACAGCGAGAGGGTGGGCGAGGCTGTGCCCGACTCACGCGCGCGGGAGGTAGCGCACGTTGCGGGAATTGGCGATGCGGGGTTGTCACCCGAGAGGGCTACCTCACCCAGGCATACTAAAAAGCTCTTGACAAAACAAAAAAATCCAATAGGCTTTCTGTCCCGACCCGGTAAAGACGCCCTCTGATAAGCTCTTTGGCGCTGGTCCTTACGTTGCGCCTCAATGCGCGAGGCGAGGTGCCACCCATCGAGCGCGGCTCGCCTAACATCAAGCCGCCTGACATCTATTGATGCTTCACCCAGCCCGGTCTCTGTGCTGGCCCACACGCCTGTCGGGAGGTGCAAATGGTTATTATCGCGTTCGCCATCGCTCTTATCCTTACAGTCTTCTTTCGGCTCAGGAAGCGCAGCCTTGAGGCTCAAGGTGGGAAAAGCTTCTGGTATCATTTCTTTGACAAGAGTCTAGACTTCCTCATCCCCTTTACTATCATCGCGGGCTTTTTCTGCCTGCTCTCGCTTTTCATCTCCGGTACGTCCGACGTGCTGACCATCGAATACCTGAGGTGGTTCGAGGACGCGCTCGGACATATCAAATCTTTCACCGCCCTGTTTAAATTGAGCCCGTTCGCCACCGGGATAGTTTTGATCGTCCTCTACCTCCTAGGCCTGACAAGCATCCCCTCCAAACACACGGGGCGGATGCTCGCGGACCTAAAGAAGTACAAAAAATTTATCGGCACGGCCTACACAATCGTCGTCATCCTTTTTTCCTTCACCTTCTTCGGGGTGCAGTCAGACAAGCCCGCGGCGGATCTCCGGTTCCGCATCAGGGAGAACGAGAAGCTATACGGCGAACTGCGCAAGGAGGTCGAAGACGCCGTCAGGAAGGAGGTCGCGGACAAGCTATACTTTAGGTTTTACCACTCCCTCCCGCGTGACTACCGAATTGACATAGCGCGGGGCGATGACGGCCCGGAGCCGCCCGACGGCTGGCCCCCACAGCCCCCGCCGGGGCCTACCGGCGGCGGCGGGAGCCCCGGTGATGATGGGGGCGGCGGAGGCCCGATCGTTTATGACCTGTTCGATGACGCCGGACCGGATGACTTTAACGACGGGGAGGCGGGCCAACAGCCGACGGGCCCGCTCGCGCCAACCCCAGGGAGCGTCAGCGCCGGCAGGTTGGGCAGAGCCTTCGAGGCTTTACGCCGTTACCGGAGGGACTTTCAGACGAAGTCCCTGAGGCTGCTGGCGACAGAGCACGGTCGCGAGATTGCGCTCCAGCCCCCGAAGTTCGTCACGAGCAAGTTCAAGGATTACGTCTTAAAGGAGATGATGGACCGCCATCCCATCCTAGAGCCGGTCTTCGGGAAGCTCTTCGAGATCTTCGACAAGAGCCTGGAGCCATCAATCCAGAAGGTAGTCGATAAGGTCACCAGCTCGGCCGTGCAAGACCCCGAGACGATACGGCAGTTGATCGACATCGAGACCTCGGCGGTTGTTAAAGGGAAGAGCGCGGTCTACGGCTACAGCTTTTCGGACAGGGTCAAGAAGGTACGCGCGATCATCGCGAAGCAGTGGCAGAACGTAACAGGCGCCCTGTCCTACAGCGATCCCGTACAGACCGAAGAAGAGGCCGCACGTATAAAAGAGCATATTCATCTACTGACCTGTCCCAGCGAGGAGAACCGCCTGAACGCGGCCAGAAAACTGGCGGGGGCGGGTTCCCGGCTGAAGTTTGCGCAGGTCCAACTGATCCAGGAGAGTTTAAAGCTGGATAAATTGAGGTTCCGACTCTCCCCCACGGCTGAGGGCATGTACGTTGAAGTGCCGGTGAAGTATTACCCCGCGCTGGCACTGGAAGGAATGCGCTCACGCCACGTGACCGCCGCGGACCGGGTGGCGGCGGCAGAAGTTATCTTCGACGTAGAAACACACCCGCCCGATAAACAGTACAGGAAAGACGAGGTCGAAGAGCGCATGCGTGCTTGACCCCGCCGCTATGAGTAATGACCAGTTAGGTCATGCTAAAACATTGCGAATGTTCGGCGACTCGTGCAAAGGATTAGCTGAACCATGCCGGGCGGGCTCTGGTGCAAATAGCAGAAGCGGCGCATGCGAATGCTTCGTCAAGTTCGGCATCAAGCGGCAAGTATTGCTTCCCATATCTGCGGCACTCGCATTCGAGGGTATAGATTCTTTTTGTTAACGGGACTGAGTTTGGCAAGATGAACTGGGTTCTTACGCACATTTGATGATGGCGATGTGGACTTCCGCCGCGCGAACCTGAAGGTTTCTTTTTATGTTGCGAGGTGAAGCACTCTGTGCCGCAGCAAGTCGAAGTTCACTCTCCCGTACATCTGCCGCTTGATCGTCTTGAGGCGATTCACCTGTCCTTCGACTTGCCCGTTGCTCCATGCGGTTGTCAGCGCCGCGCGCACCGCCGCATCTTTGGCGAGTCCAGCCGCGAAGTTCGCCAGTTCCGGCAACTGGCTATTGCTCGCTTCCGTCAACTACTCGTCGAAAGCTCCAACATCACTACGGCTGACAAGGTGCTGGAAGCGCCTGACGAGTTTCTGTGCGATGACGGCCTCCGGTTGTTGTTCGCAAAAGCAGGTGACAAAAGCGCGCTGCTTATCATTGAGCTTTGACTCGTCGTGGATCAGCAACCAAGTGAAGGTGCGCGCTCCCGGGATGGAGGGTGTCAGATAGATTGTGTAAACGGCATTAACCGATCAAGCTATCGCTTGCGGAAAGGAACCCTGATGCCGATTACACCCGAACTCTTAGACGAACTGCTCAAAGATTATAAGTCGCCCGACGACATGTTCGGCGACGATGGTCTCCTCCAACAACTCACCAAGGCCGTGGTCGAGCGGGCGCTGCAAGGTGAGTTGACCCACCACCTCGGCTACGAGAAGCACGACCCGGCTGGTAAAAACTCCGGCAACTCGCGCAACGGTAAGTCCTCGAAGACGATCAAGGGTAAGCGCGGGCAGGTCGAGATCGACGTGCCGAGAGACCGCGCCTCCAGCTTCGAGCCGCGCCTCATCAAGAAGGGGCAGACCCGCTTCGACGGCTTCGACGAAAAGATCATCTCGATGTACGCCCGTGGGATGACCTGCCGCGAGATCAAGGCGCACCTTGAAGAGGTCTACGGGGCGGAAGTCTCGCCCGATCTGATCTCGACCGTCACCGACTCAGTCATCGACGAGGTGAGAGCATGGCAGTCGCGCCCGCTCGACTCGGTCTACCCGATTCTGTATCTCGACGCGCTGCAAGTGAAGGTCAAAGACCAGGGGCGGGTCTCGAACAAGGCCATCTACCTCGCCATCGGGGTCAACATGTCGGGGATCAAAGAAGTCCTCGGGATGTGGGTCTCGGAGAACGAGGGCGCGAAGTTCTGGCTCTCGATCATCACGGAGTTGAAGGCCAGAGGCGTCAAAGACATTTTCATCGCCTGCGTGGATGGGCTCAAAGGCTTCCCCGAAGCGATTGAGACGATCTACCCGAAGACACAGGTGCAGCTCTGTTTAGTCCACCTGATGCGTTTTTCTTTGGCTTACGTCTCTTTCAAAGACCGGAAGGGAGTGGCCGCAGACCTCAAGCTGATTTACCGCGCCGCGAGCGCCGAAGAAGCCGAAGCTCACCTGGGGGCCTTCGCGGAAAAGTGGGACGCTCGTTACCCTTCGATTGCGAAATCGTGGCGGCAGAACTGGGCGCGGGTCATCCCGATGTTCGGCTTCCCCGACGACATCCGCCGGGCGGTCTATACGACGAACGCGATAGAGTCTTTGAACATGAGCCGGCGGAAAGTCATCAAAACGAGAGCGTCGTTCCCGAACGACGAGGCCGCGTTCAAGCTACTCTATTTAGCCTTGCGTAACATCGCGAAAAAGTGGACGATGCCGATTCCACACTGGAGTCAGGCGATGCAGGCATTCGCCATCATCTTTGAAGGCCGCGTGCCGACACTCGACGGAAACTCGTTTACACAACTCATCTGACACCCTCAAGAGCCGCAGTACTTCAAAGTACTGCGGCTCTTCGTCGCGGGTTAGTATCCCGCTTTCGCTTCCACCTCCTTCCCTTCAAAAGTTTTTGCTCAATGCTTGCCCGCGCAAGCTTTGGTAACACTATGTCCTGCTCCACCTCCTTTCCTTCGAAAAGTTAATCCGCATTTTCGTAACCGCCGTTCAAGTGGAGGTGTCATCTCGCCCTAAACGTGTATGAGTGCGTTCCGGGGTTTATGCCCGCCACGACCAGCGTTAACAATCCGCGTGTATGTCTGGATGCGGGTTATATCGTGGCTGGTCTTTAACCCTTTCGAAGTCCTTCCAGCCCTCTTCGTAAAAGCGGAATGACTCTAGGGGTAGGCAGAAGTACTCGCAGTAGAAGAGCAGTTGCTCGCGGCTCAGCGCGTCCTGCTTGATGTCGAAGTCGATGTGCGTGGAGTGCCTGATACTTTCAAGCGACTCGCGCAGGAGTTCGTTATTCTGCGGCAGCCGGCTCGGAGCGTAAGTGATGGCGGCGAAGATTTGTGGGTCGAGAAACTTGGCGTAAGCCGGGGTCAGAAAATTCGTCGCCGCCGTCGCTTTGAAGGCCGCGTCGAGTTTCGCGTGCCAGTTCACCTGTCCGCCGGACTGTAGCAACGCGGCGAGCGCGTCCGCGACGGTGAACCACTCCATCTTCTCCGCGACCAGGCGGCGGCAGGCGGTGAGCAGTTCGCTCACGAACGTGTTGACCTCGTTGGTGCGCAGGTTGGCTATCTCGGCCACGATGCTCTCCGCCCGGCGCAGCTCCGCGAAGCGGCCAAACACGGCGGGGCTAACGTCTTCGTCGACGCCGAACAGGTGGCCAGCCGTCGCGGCGGTCAAAGACTCTCCGTTGATGAGCAGTTCGCCGGCGGCCAAGCCGTAGTCGCGTAAGGCTTCCATGCGGGACGCGTCGCGTGAAGCCTCGCCCTCCGCGTTTGCGAAGAGCGCCAGCAACTCTTCGTCGGTCGTCCGCTCCTGCCGCAGCAGTTCAATCATCTCCGACACAGCCGCGCCTTCGGCGGCCAGCGCCGCCAGTTCCAGCCCCGCGTACAGCGTCTCGCGTTCGAGCCTCGCGAAGCTGCCGCGCACACTGGGGGCGGCGGCGGCTTCTTCTCCCTTAACGTACCCGAAGTAGGCTAAGGCGCGGCGATAGCCCTTCGTAATCGGCGTTTGGCCGCCCGCGGCGGCTGGCGTTGCGGCTGGCGCGTCCGAAGCGGTCTGCGCCGTCGCGTTGATCTGTAAGTACTCCGTAATGCGCGTGTACTTCTCGCCTGCCGCGCGCGAGGCCGACTCAATCGCGCTTTGCGTGCGCTGTAGCCCTTCGATGACTCCGTCGAGAGCGTCGGCGTGGTCGCGCAAGGTTCTGACCCCGTCCAGCTCCGCAAGCATCTCACGCGCCTTGGCTTCGGCGCGTGCAGAGGAGTTCTCCTGGTTCTCCGCCTGCCAGGCTTCCAGCGTGCGTTGCGCGGCGTTCAGGCCGCGCCTGTTGAAGTCTCGCTCCAGGGCTTCGAGCAGATGGTGCCCGCTCTCGTCGAGCAGCCACTCGTTGGTCGCCTCGGTGACGCCGAAGTTTCGCGCCGCTGCCGACTCGACGACCCACGCGCGCCGGAGCGCGGTTTCGGCGAACGCGCCCGCCTCGCCGGTCGGCTGCGAGAGGTATCCTAGCGCGCGACCGAGCAGCGTCTGGCTGACGGACTCGGCGAGCGTGGAGAGTCCGACGCGCACCGTCAGCGAGGTCGAATAGTTGAGCGTGAGCGACGAGCGTGGCTCTTCAGTTGAGTCCGGTCGTTGCCGTGCTGAATTCCTGGAGCGTTTCGTCATATTTTACCCCTAACGCGTCTATATTTTCGTCGCCCGACGCCTGCTCTTTCGCGTTCGACCGCTGGCGGCGCAGGTCGGCTGCGATGGCTCCCATCTCCGATTCGATCACGGTGTGCGCGACGCGGACGACGAACGACTTGTACGCGTCGGTAGCGGTCGCGCGCGGCAGGTGCACGAAAGCGTGGTTGTAGAGTTCCTCCGTGTTGAGCGCCTTCAGTTGCCACGAGCCGTCGGGGAACCGCAGTTCGATGGCGCTCCCGCCGCGCAGCGCTTGCAGGTCACGCAAGACGCTCAACGCCCTGCGCACTTGATCCCGCTGCCGCGCGTCGTCCTGCGCACGGTGAAAGCCGGGCATGAAGAGGTGCAGGTTGACTTCGAACTCGAAGCGCCGCGCCTCGATCATCTTCGCAAGGCAGCCGAGTATGAAGACCAGCAAACCCGCGCCCTGCCCGCCGCAGACGCTGGAAAAGATGTGAACCCGTTTGCCGTTCTCAACCATCAGCCCCGCCGCGCGCAACTCCAGCAGGGCATTATTTTTCTCCGCCTCGTCCAAAGTTTTCAGTGCTTCGCCTAGCTGCCGCAGTATCGGTCTGGCATTGACCATCGCATTCGTCAGGCCGTAGAGCCGGTTGCCCTGCGCCTCGCTGTCGCTCGCCTTGTTGGCTATGTGCGGCAGGTTCTCCCAGCCCCTGAAGATTTTGTAAGGTGGCGTGTTGACGCTTTCGATGATTGCCTTGCCCGACGGCGAGGCAAGCGGCTCGAAGGAGGCTGGCGGGACGAAGGCGACCGCTTCCTCATCCGCGAACCGCCTCTCCAACTCGAAAGCCTCCCAGCGGTCACTGTCGAGATAGACATCCGGCGTGAAGGCCTCCACCCAGCCCGTCACCATTCGCGCCGACTCCGCCGACCTGCCGAGGAGCGCGATGATGCGCTCCGACCTCAACCGACGGAACAGGTGGGCGGCGTCGCGCCCTGAGCCGCCCGCACCGATTACCAGCGTCGGCTTGAAGATGAAGCTCGCCTTAGTCATACGTTTTCACCCAACACCCTTTCACGCGTTCGAACGTCGCAACCGCCCCCCGGGCATCCGTTGCACGGCGGCTTGCGGAGGCGAGCCGACGATAACCGACCCGGTTCGGCGATTGGTGTCAAAAGCCGACAGGGCGTTCTCATCCGCGAGCAGCAGCTCCACTTCGTATGATCCCACCCTGATGCGCTCGCCGTCGCCCCAACTGAAGCGAATGGGCGCGTCGCCGCCGTCAAGCCGCACTTGGTCGAGCGGTTCGCCCGCCGCCGGGCTCAGGCGGAAGGCTTCTACGTTCTCGCCGTCGAAGGCCAGCTCCAGCGTCTGCGACTGGGAGAGCTCCGGCAGCACGAGCTCCGACAGGTGTCTGGACTTGCCGATTATTAACCTCTCCCCGGCGCGGAGGAAGGCGCGTGGAGAGGCGGCTCTAGCGCCGCGGTCGCCCGGCGTGGCGGAAAGAATCAACACCGGCTCGGGCTTGGGATTCGATTCAACAACCGGCGTCAAATCTTCTTCCCGCAGAACGTTCTCTGGCTCGGCTGCTTTCGGTTCAGGTTCGACGCCTTCGACGCAGCGGCGGCGTCTTCGCAGCGCTAGGAATAACGCCGCCGCCGCTGCGGCGACCAGCAACCCTGCGACCGCGTACACCGGCCTCAAACTGCGTCCGTGCGAACCCAGAGAGACCGTGGTTTCCGGCGCGGGCGGCTGCGGCGCTTGGGGCGGAACGAGCTGCGCCCTGATTTGCGGGGCGAGGCTCTCCGCGACGATGCCGCGCGCGGACTGCCAGTCCTTGAGCGGAATCACCATGACGTTCTGGGGAAGGGTATCGCTCCCGGCGAGCGGTATGCTCCTGACGTTCAGCACGAACACATGAACGTCGGGGCGCGCGGAGTACTCGCGCTTCAGCATCGCGGTAAAGGTCTCTCGATTCTTAAACCCTGCCGGGACTTGCAGTTCGCCATCGGTCAGGAAGACCACGACGGAACGCTTTGCGCCCGCTTCTTGCAGCAGACTCATCGCCGCGTCGTTGCCGCGCCCGAGGTCTGTGTAGCGCCCGCCTGTCGTGAGGCGGTCGATGAACTCGCTTGCGGACGAAGGGTCTGCGAAGATCCCTTTGCTCGCCTCCCAGTTAATCCCAACGACCCCGATGCGAGTCCCCGCCGGGGCGGACGCGACTATCTCCTTGCCGCAGGACTTAATTTCGCCCAACACGCGCCGCACGCTCCCGGAAGTGTCAGCGACGACGATGAGCGCGGAGCCCTCGGTGGGCGCGACCGCGGGTTGTTCGTGCCGCGACTGTGACTCGACGACAGCGGCGCGCGTCGCCTCGCCGGACTGCCCCGTGGTTTGAGCGCCCGCCGCGACCACGCAACAAGCCATCATGCACACCGACGCCGCGATAGAAACGATGCCGTTCAACTTCTTCATCTCTTTCCACTCCTTACAGGTAATTCACGAGTAGGTTGTAACGCCGTCCGTTCGACCTCCGGTGTCAGTCCCACACCGGCATCAACTCGGGGTGCTCGGAACGTAACGCCCGGTAGAACTCGGCGAGCAGGGGCGCGGCGAGGCGACCGCCGGTCATTTTCAAATCCGTGTTCGTGTTGCGGTCGCCAATCCACAGCGCGCAGGTCGTCTCCTTCGATCCCATCACGCACCAGGCGTCCGAGGAACTGCCGGTCTTGGCGCGGATGCGCTTCGCCAAATCGGCGGCCACCGCCGCCGTGCCTCCGGCGACGCAACGCTGCATCGCGCGGCTGACTATCTCGCACACTTCGGCGCGGAAAATTTGCTCGCTCGCCATGACACGCGCCTCAGACCGTTGACCGCCTGCGCTAACGTCGTTGATGAAGCGCGGGAGGACGTAAGAGCCGCCGCGCGCGAACAGGGTCGAACGCGAGGCCACGACGAGGGGCGGGATGGCGTACAGGCCGAGCGGCATGTAGTTGAGGTTGTACTGGGGCGGGAACTTGAGCGCGGCGAGGTGCGCGCGCAGCAGTCCCTGATCAATGCGGTGATAGACCTGCAAAGCAACGACGTTGGAAGAGAACGCAAGCGCCTCCTCGATTGAGAGCGCGCGCATCGTATAGCGCCCGCCGTAGTTATTCGCGCTGTACGTCCCGCGCTCGTCGAGGCGCGGGAAGCTCATCGGCTCGTCCATGAAAGTGTCGTCCGGGCGGATCGCGCCGCTCTGGAGAGCGATGGCGTAGACGTAGATTTTCGCAACCGAGGCGATGTCGCGCTGCGCGAAGCGACAGTTGTCCTGCCCCGATTTCTCGTCGCACGTCGGGACGTAGGCCAACACGTCGCCCGTCTCGTTCGACAGGCACGCGAATGCCAGATCGGTGCTGGCGGGCATCCTGCTACTTTTTATCCTGGCCTTCAGAGGCGCGACTATCTTGCGTTGCGCTATCTCCTGCACAGATCCGTCGAGGCACAGCACGACGTGACGCTGCGGCGAGCGCGATATCAACTCTTCAATCCCGGCTTTCCGGCAGGCAGTGCTGAGCAGTGCCGCAGCGGTGGTGATGAAAAAGTCTCTGCGCTTCACTGGGGACTCCTTTCGTTTGCCTCGTGAATCTCGACTGCCGCGCGCGCCAACAACTCCTGCGGCCTCGTCCGTGGCAGCACTCTGATCTCCTCCTTGACAGCGTCGTCGTGCTGCACGGGCGTGATCATCCCGAGAGCGCGCATCTTGTCGAGCACCACGTTGCGGCGTGCGAGTGCCGCCTGCGGGTGCAGCCGTGGGTCGTAGATCGTGGGGTTCCGAAGCATCCCCGCCAGCAGCGCGCCTTCCGCGATTGAGAGTGAGCGGAGGTCGGACTTGCCGAACAGGTCTTCGGCTGCGACGCCGACGCCGCGACTCTCGCCGACGAGGGCAATGATGTTGGCATAGATGCAGAACCGCGCGGCAGGCTCCTCGAAACGCTGCGCCAGACGCATCGCGATGAAGTACTGCTCGACCTTTGCGACAAAGCCTTCGGTCTTAAAGCTCCCCAGAATCAACTTAGCTGTCTGCACCTCGATGCCGCTGCCGCCCTCCTTGATGTGCAGGTACCAGAGGTTGGTCAGCGTGGCTCTCAGTAATGAGCGCACATCGACCACACCTTCGTTGCGTGTCGAGAATCGCTCGTCCTCGATGGCGATGGTGGAGCGGCTGAACCAACTCTCCCAAACCTCTGACGGTGGGGCGAAGCGTTCCCCGTCGCTGAAGACGGGCATTTGCTGCCCGTCCCTTTGCCGCGCGTAGAAGATGGTCTGCGGCGCGGAAGGCATTCTGGCCTTCAGCGCGGCGTCGATCTTCGGGTCGAAGACGACTGCCAAGACGTTCGCCCCGAAGAACATGGTCGCCACCAACGACGCCAGCGACAGGATGGCTGCGATCTTTCGCCAACCCGCGCGCCACGCCCAACGCACGAGCAGGAAGCAGAGCGAGGCGAAGGCAAGGAAGGCGCAGGTAAGCACGAACCAGACGAAAGCGCCCTTGACCACGCGCCACGCGACGAGGCTCGTCAAGAAGAGCGCGAGCACGGAGAAGACCAAGCGCCGACGTGAAATGAAGTCGGCCTTCGCGCCCGGCGGGTGTTCGACGGCAGTGCAGGTGTCTTCCTCCGCCGCGACTTCGGCGTTGCGGACGCCGCCTTCGTGCGGGCAGACATCCGAGTACTCGCCCAAAGGCGGCGCGAAGGGGTGGATAGGTGTCCTTCGAAGCTGGCCGGTCGCGGAGTTTCTGCGTAGTCTTTGCGCTCTCATAAAAGTTTGACCTCCAGAAGGTCGCTACTTGCGGATTCTGGAGGTAAACGTTCGACCGGAGGTGTCACGGGCGGAGTGCGCCGCGGTAGACGCGCGAGAAAAAGAAGGGAGCTGTCGGGCGCGCGGCGGGCGCGTGCTTATGATTGATTGCTTCTGATGACGTTGACGTGAAGCGTCAGGTGTGAATCCCTGTACTCAAGAATCTTATGGGACGGGTCGTCGTGCTTGGACTTGAAGTCGGCTCTTTTCACCTCAAGCCATTCGCGGATTACGTCGCGCATACGTTTGCGCCAATTCTTCCACATCTCTTTCGTCGCTTCTTTGCCGATGAGGCTTTCGACCGCTTCCTCGGAGACCGGCTCGTTCGGGCGTTGCAACAGTAGCCCGAGGATAGGGTGGATAACGTCGGCGTCTTTCTCGTCTGTCACGTATCTTGCGCCCTTCGTCTCGAAGTGTTTGCCGTTCACGCGGAGTTTGAAGACGCCCTTGTCCAGATCGCTGCCGTCCAGGACTTCGACCAGCGGCAGCCTCGCGTCGAAAGATGTTCCCTCGAACTCGCCGGACAGGATTTGGCGTCGCTGTTTGCCGACGACCGCCGCCAGCCATGCGAGCCAGTTCACGCGCCGCTTGTCAACGAAGTCGCGTGCTGACAGCCCGTACTGCGTCGCCTTCGCCAGCAGACGGCTGTCGTTGTACCTCGTTGTGGGAACGGCGATGTGGATGTCGTGCAGGAAGGTCTGTATCCGCTCGACGGCGCGAAGCTCGTCCGCGTCGTCCGCCGGCGCGTTCACACACAGGCAGAGTATGTCCGGGCGAAACCTCTCGGCGGCGGACACGGCATCCTCGGCGTCCGCCGCCGTCTCGATTTCGTAGCCCAACTTTCTGAGCAGCGCCGAAACCTCTGCGCGGTCGCGCGTGTCGCTCTCGACCAGCAGCACCTTACACGCCTCGCGCCTGGAAGAGAGGTCTTCCGCGGCCTCGGTTCGCACGTCCTGCTCTTCGAGCGTCGAGATTTCAGCCGAGATTTGGTAGACGAAGATGCCGTCCTTCCGCCGCGTGCTCTTGATGATCTCGTGTGTGCTGATGTAGCGGCGTGCCTGCTGGAAGGACTCCAGAATTCGCACCCGGATGCTGCTGAAGTCCTTCTCAATCTTCTGGCGATTCTCTCTGCTCGCGTCGGCCCGGAGTTCTTCGAGTATCTGGTCAACGGTCGCGCCGGATTCGTACTTCTGCTGCCGCTGACGGCGCATCTCCTCCTTCCGTTGGCAGATGACGAAGAAGGCGTCGAAGACGTTTTTCTCTTCCCGCGTGAACTTGATGTCCACGCCGTCGATGCGGAACCTGAGCTGATCCTCGACCTCAATTTTTTCGAGGCGGTGTTTACTCTTCTTTTCGATGAGGCGGATGAGTGCCTGCACGACCGAGCGGTAGTCATCGACGCCTTTGCTGATGTAGTTAATGTCGGGGACGCCCCAGTCCCCGACGACCAGTCGGTCTTCGATGGCATCCACCGTGCTGAGGACGATGACCGGAATGTTATAGGCGAACTCGCGCAAGTCCCGGATCAATTTGAGTCCGTGCGTGCGGTGAGGCACGGCAATCTCGTCGTTCTCTTCCGCGACTGCGGCGTTGATCCTCTCGGCGTGAGCGCGATCCTTGGGGAGGCAGATGTCCGAGATGACAATCGTCTTGACGGTTGGCAACGGGCTGACGATCTCGCGCTCCTTTCTCGGCCTCGGGACGGCCTTAAAAGCCTCGGCGGCATTGTCGAAGAACAGGTTTTCAATCACAAACCCGCCGCCAGCCAGCCGCATTTTCACCTCGGCGATTGCGATGCGGATGATGTTCTGCCAGTGCGGGTCGTCCTCGGCGACGACGAGCCTGACCTTCCCGGCTCGCCCTGTTGTGCCGCCCGCGGTTCGCCCGTGAGCTTTGGCTGGCTCCGGCAACGTCCTGTAGGTCGCAACGAGGGCTACGCCGAGGCTCGCATATTGTTGCCTCGTGTATCCGCCTTGGCGGTACTCTACGAGCACATCTAGAATCGCCGACGCGTCGCCTTCGTGGGCGGGCAGCGACGACAGATCGGCGGCGACCTCTTTGAGCTGCTCAAAGATATTCTCTATCTCGCCAATGATGCCAGAGAACTGCTCGATCCTGCCGTGCAGCAGTCCGCGGAGCAGCCCCTTGGCCTCCGACTCGGGCGGGCGGCGGGCGGTTTCGTGCTCTTGCTCGATCCGCCCGACGATGCCCACAATGGTATCCAACGAAAACTCGTCTGTGCTCAGGTGCGGCTCCAGAATTTCGATGACACTCCGGATGAGGGCGGCCTCGTTGCCGGAAGCGCGAGGCAGAATCAAGCGCGCCGTCCTGTGCGTATACCGGAGGACGCGCGCGAAGTTGCGCCAGCGCCCGACGTGCGAGTCTATGATCGCGGCGTATCGCTCCAAGCGTTCCCGGCAGTTCTGCGCGACAGTCATGTCGCCAGCTTGGGGGAGGGTGGCCGCCGGTTCGAATATGTTGTCGCGGTTCGCACCCAGCCAGATTTTGCGGTGAATTGTCGAGGCGTTCAGCGCGTCCGACGGCCCCGTGCAGTTGATGACATCCTCCGGCAGCCCTGCCTCGCGCAGCTCATCATCCCGCAGGGCCGCCTTCGAAGTGATCAGGATAAGAGGAGGGTACTTACGCCTGAGCGCGTAGTTGATGAAGGCGAGGCCGTCGGCGCGCTCGGGGAAATGCCAGTCGGCCAACACGACTTCCGACCGTTTCGCATCGAGGATTTGGCGGGCGAGCGTCGGCGTCCGTGCCTGTTCCACGTCGTAGTGATAGTCATGGGTCAGGCTGGAGATGAGGTCGGGGAGGTCTTCGTCGTCGGCGATGAGTATCTTCGAGAAATATTCCGGGGGGGCTTTGGGGACGGAGAAGGCTGTCACCGCAGGCTCTCGCCCGGCGTTCTGGACGAAGCAGTTCAGCAAACCCTTGTCCAGCTCCTGCAAGGCGTCGCGCAGCTTACCGTCGTCCGCTTCGGCGGGAGGTTCGGCGAGTAACCTTCCGAAATTGTCAAAATTTCGCTTCTGCTCGGGAGCATAAAGGACTATCGACGCCGCCCAATCCGAGAGTTCCCTCAACGCCTCTTCGCGCCGCGCAGGGTAGCCGCGCAAGGTCTTCTCGATCCGGTGGGCACGGGCATTCCAGTCTTCCCTCAAACCACAGTGCCTGATTACCACGTGCCGCAGAGCGGTCTCGCTCAGCCCCTCCGTGCCGAGCAGTTGTTCTTTCAGCGTCTCGGCAGAGAAGGGGAATGAGAGGAGACCACTCCCCTGCGCCCTCACCATGTCGTACTTGTCGTCTTCGAAACGGGACTCTTTCAGCGGGCTGAAGAAGATGATCGGACACTTGACCGCATAGACGCGCCGTAGCTCCGCTGCCACGTCCATGCCGTAGAAGTTCTGAAGGAGCTTGCCGTCCCATGTCAGAGACGCGTCGATCAAAATCGAACCGGGCGGGTCGCCTCCGGACACTGCCTCACGAAGCCCATCCCTGTCAAAAATGTACTTCACCCCGAAGTCGCCCGTCCCAGCGGCGCACGCCAGCTTCCGGTAGAGGCTTTGTTGGTTTTCGTTACAGACGACGTAGATCATGTGCGCTCTAGATGGCCACTCCGTCCATGTCGGCTTCCAGCTCTTCGGGCTTTTTGATAATCAGGTTGTCGCTGGCTTCGTTCCTGAACTGTTTCAACTTGGCGGCCAGTTTTTTATCGCCGGTGACGAAGATTATCCTGGTGTCGCCGCAGTAAGAGATGCTCTTTCCCGAACGTGTGATTAGCAGGTCGGCCACCTCGTCCAGAATGTAGCCATCGGCATAGACCTTCTCTTTCGGACTCAACAGCTCAGAGAGGGGCTTGCCGGAGTCTTTGGATAACTCCGCCCTGACCAGCTTGTCGCTGAACATCTGCTTGAGGAGCAACAGCGACATCATCGCCCGCAGATGCAATAGCACGTGCTTCTCGAACCTTCCGTTCCGTTCCTTTCTCTGATAGTCATCTTTTTTGGCGAGCTTAATTATCTCGTCGTAGACGGAGTTCATCAGCACCACTCTGGGGAGCGCAGCCGTTCGCACTTGCGAGCGATGCCTGTACCGGAACTGCGAATTCGCGGTCAGCCCGGCCAGCTTATAAACGGCGGAGACAATCCGCTCGTAGTTACGTTCCCGGAGCAGAACGTTGGCGTCGAGGTAGATCGCGTCAACCGACCTGTACGGCTCCGGGGTAAGGGCGGACAATTCGGCACCGGAGTACAGCTTGAGCCTGTACTTGATGAGGTCCAGCTTTCTTAAAAGGAGGTTCCGCACCGCCTCGAAATCTAAGGCGTTGATGTCGAAGGCGCTGTCGGTGTTGTCGTCGAACCGAGACAACAGACCGTAATCGGGGCTGAAGGCGTGATTGATGAGCGCGATGAGTTGTGCGTACCTGCGGATGATCCCTTCTGCGCTGAGACCTTCATCGAGGCCGGGTTTAGTCCAGACCGCCTCGGCGCCCGCGCTCAGCAACGCCTTGACGCTCTCGGCGTTGGTCGTCGCCGTGAACATGATGACGGGCACGCCCTTGAAATCCGGATGCGACTTGATGCGCTTGAGGAGCCAGAATCCGCCCAGCCCACCCAGCGTGTCGCTGGCCTCCTCGCCGTCGAGCCGGAGGTCTAACAACACCAGATGGGGCTTATGGGTTTTGATCGCATAGGAGAGGTTTGCGGCCAACTTCTCCATGTCGAAACGCCTCTGCCCGCCCTCGTTCACGTGAGTTTTAATCGAGGCCAACCGCGATTTCTCGACCTCGCCGTAAATGACCTTCTTCAGTATCTTGGCCCATCCCTTGTCGGCCAGATCGTCGATCAGCAAGACCCTTTTCTCCCGAGCGAGCGGGGCGGCTATTTTCAGAGTGCCCTTCCGGGCGTCGTCGATCCTACTGAGCTTTTCCAAGTCGAAGTAGGTCGCGAGGATGTGATAGGTGAGCGAACGCCTGAAGTCGTAAAACTCGTGGAACTCGCTCGCGCGCTTGTCCAGTATTTCACCGACGCCTTGAGTACCGGCGTTGTGCACGTCGGCGGCGACGTTCGACATGAAGTTCATGCCGGCGAAGTTGGCGTACCTGTGGCGCGCGCCCCCCAGGTTGATCTTCGGCCTAAGGTATGGTTTGAGCGTGTCAAGCGCCGGGGCCGGCGCAGAGCTTTTTATCTTCTCTATTTGCTCCCGGGAGAGCGGCAGCCTGACGTGGTAACAACCCGGGGACAGGAGGATGAGGTTTTCGGGCCGGTCTTTTAAAAGCTTGTTGACGGACTGCGCGCCGTAAAAAACGATGGGGTTGAGCAGCTTGAACCCGCAACGGAGCCAGAACGCAAGCTCGACGACTCGCTGATCCTGGTGGAAGCCGTTTTCTAGTTTGGCCTCCACGTTTATCATGATGACGGCGTCCGGCTTAGCTGCCACGCGGTCGCGAATCGTGCGGCCCACCTCGCCGAGGTTCGCGACCGACGAGACGTCTATGACATTCTCGCTTGCTCCGGCGGCGTCGCCAGCCATCGCCGCGTAGAGCTTCGCGGCGAAGCTCGTATTTGAGTCAATGATGAGGAAGTTGCCCATTCAATTTTGATGGGGCTATTCGACGCCCAACGCATCCCGAAGCTTCTCGTAAGCTGTTTGATACTCCGTTGAGAATATGTCGCCCGACAGTTGCGTGAACTCCTCGAAGCGCTTATAGAAGTCCGGCGCCTCTCCCCCGTCTTCAACAGTGCCCGGCGTCAACGCCTGTACAAAATCCCCGAACAGCCGGTCAAACCCGGCCCCGTTTTCGCGTAGGAACTTCACGGCCTCTCGGTCAGGAGCCTTATCATTGAGGATGTTCTGAATTATTTTAATTTTGGCTTCGAGAACCGCGTCGTTACGGAAGAGGAAGAAGCCCCAGACCCTCTTGAAAGCAGCCGTTTGATAAAGGTTATTATGGACGGCAAGCCTGAAGGCATTATAGGGTAGCTCTTTATTTTCATCCGTCCTGTCCCAAAACCCTTCAAGCCCGGTGCCGTACCACGTGCAGAATTTGACCCTCTCTTTTACCTCGTCGGGCAGGCCGTTCCTGATGCTGGCGGCCACTTCGTCGTTCCCATGCTTATGAATGATTATCCCAATTTCGTCCGGCAAGTTCCCTTGTAGCTCTTTGGCGATGGTGTTGGAGTACGCGTGAAAAGGACGGTCATCTTGTTTGATGAAGACCGCCTTCCGATCCTGGTCAAAGTCCAGAGAGGTGATACGTTGTTGATTATCGAAGCCCCACCAATTTTCATCATACTCGCCGTAGTCTCTTGTGAGGATGAAGAGTGTTTTGCGCATGTCAGATCTCGTCTCTGGTCAGTTCGAGCAGAATCTTACTCAGCCTGAGCTTCTGAACTCTTTTACCCAGCACCAATTCGTTGACTGTAGAAAAGGGCAGGATTTTAAAGTGCCCTTTAATGCCGTGCGTTGTGCCGCTCCCGGTGGTGACGATCACGTTGGGTATTTCGCTGAATATCCTCTTCACCACGGGGGGCAGCTCGTCCTTCTTCATCCTCTCCGAGGCCGCCCGATCCTTGTCGATCAACTCCTTCAGCTTCGTCCTGTGAATGATTAAGACGTGGGGGCGCAAAGCGACAGAGGTGAGCCTCGGCGCGTCGCCCTGAATCTCCCATTTTTTAACCAGATTGTCGTTCTCGTCAACCTCGGCCCGGCACGTGCCGTAAAGAGATGTGATGTTGGTATTGTATTCTATCCTCTCCTTCGTCATGTTGACTTTGAGGACGTGCTTGTCTCCGTCCTCAAACCTTATCGCGTCTTTCAGCGGCACTTCGTTCAGGTGCGTCGCGATAAAAACGTTGGCAGCCCAGGCGGTGTCGAACAGCGTGAGATAATTCTTGCTCAAATCGAATTTGTTGAATCCGTAGCTATCTTTCTGTAGCTTCATGCGTTCGTCGCCGCGCGGCCCGTCCTGTATCGCCCGGCTGCTCTGTTCTGCGGCCCTCTCGTCTACCACCAACACCCTCAGCATCCCCGCCTCAGCTAATTCGTAGGGCAGCAAGCCAGCGTGAGAGGCCAGGTTATACCTGGAGATGTAATCCAGGTCGGGGTTGTTCTTATCAATCAGGATCCAGCAGTGCTTCTTCTCGCCCCAGGCGAACGACTCCTTGAAATGGTCATCTATCATCACGCCGTGTCGGTCGTAGAAGATGTGGTGCTTTCTGTCCTCGAACGAAGCGCCTGGCAAGTCCTCATTCGAGTACGACCTCAGGATCGGGTGGCCCGCGAATGCCTGACATTCTTTGAAGTCCCTAGTCGGGCGATCATGACGGGACTGCTTGAAGGTGAGATGAACCTGGCAGCACGGCTCTTTCCGGCCCGTCCTGTCGGATTGTGTGAGGCTGGCGACCCAGTGCCTGTACAAGACGCCCAGCCGATCCGGGTTATTCCCATTAGTTAACTCCTCCCGGACGTCTTGATAATACAGAACCCGCCCTGGCAGTTGGCTACGAAGCTGTTGCTTCTTCTCTGGGCTGAGCCAATTTTCCAACCTCCAATTGATCACAGCGAACTGGAAAGATTTTGAAATGGGGGCATCGATGTACGCGCGCGCGGTTTTGAAGAAGGAATAGCCGGGGAGCTTCTGGTCAACGATATATCTATTGCCGCAGCCGATGAACACGGCCTTCTTCGGCCTCGCTATTCTGAACTCGTAAAACAGTATCCCTCCTTTTGTCCCAGCCTTTAAAGCCTTCGAGCAATTCTCGTCCGACAGCTCCTTCCCCTCCATAAGACATGCGTTCACCTTCATGTCGATAAACCCCAAGTCCCTCCTTTCAAGGATGGGCGTGGCAATACTTTCGTTGAACCCCTCTATCTTCCGGGGGTCATCGATCCTGGAACAGTTGTCCGTGATCTTGACGGTAATGTGATCCGGGTTGTCGAGGTTGGATAACTCGATGTAGACGACGAGTTCGTTATCCTTTTCGCGGTGCCCATGTTTCGCAGAGTTGCGGATGAAGTTCTCCAGGATGCTGTACAAAGCGTGCTTGCCCAGCGTCCCTGGTAGGGAGACCTCGATGTCGGGGTGGCTGAGTTCCACGGTCTCGTACTGAAAGCCTTCGTCATTTTTGTACCTGAGGTAGGGCAGTTCCGCGCTGGTGTAGAGCACGCTCCCGTCCCACTTCTTGTACAGAGCCTTGAAGCTTTCGTCCGTCCCGCCGTTTTTTAACGTCACGCTCAGCTGGAGCCTGTTCCGGAGCAGGTTCCCGTCGTCGTGTCTGTCGGTGTAATTGATGTTCTCGTTCGCCGCGATGTTATCCATCAGCAGCGTGTTCTCGATGAAGGGTTGCAGCACGTCCTTGAACAGGTAGGCGGAAGAGGGGCTGGAATACTGGGCGAGGTAGGTGAGGTATTCGCTGCGCTCGTCCCTGTACTGGTTCAGGCGGTTCAGCAGGTCGAGGATGCTCAGATATAGAGTCTTGTCGTGTAAATCCGAATGCTGCTTGCCCAACCTTTCGAGGACTTTATCTAGCGTGGCCCTGTTCGAGACGTGCGAGCCGATGTGGTGCGCCTGATTCCGATTGATGATATCCGCGATGGCGGCGTGGGTGGCCTGCCGCTTGATCTCCTTGGCGTGCTTTTCCTCGATGCCCTTGTAATATATCTGCTTCACTTCCTTGAAGCCGAGATTGTAGACGAAACTCTGTAGGTGGAAAAGGTACTCGTTGTAGAAGAAGTCGATGGTTTCGCTCTCGGTCACGTTGTCGCTGTGCGTTCGCCAGTTGAAGTAGCATCTTCCTTTCGAGTCGCTGTCCTTGATAAGCCCGAGGAAGTAACCCAAGTCCTTGGTGTTCTCATCTTTCTGGATGTTGCCTGTAGACCCGTGCGGGTTGGAAAAGATGGGGATGATGACGAATCCCCGGCAGGTCTCCTCCTTGAGGAGCGGGTTATACAAGGGCAGGACGTTCCTCTGGAAGAAGTGGGACAGTATGTTGAACCTCCCATACTCGGTAAAGCCGGGCGGCTCATCACTGCCGATCATGGCGAACGCCTGCAACACACTCAGGTATGAGCGAAAGACGTCCCGAAGCCGCTTCTGTGGCGTGCCCGCGTATTTGATCATCTCCCTCATCTCGTTGTAAGTCTTCGAGAGGACGGGCAGGGTTTGCTCGCAAAGGTTGATGAACTCTTTGACCGCCTGATAGCACCTCGGATCCTGCGCGTTGATCGGGTCGCCGTAATAGTTCTTTGTCGGTCGGTTTAATCCCCGCGAAAAATATGACGAGGTGTTGAAGCCGATCTTCTTTTGGCTCTTGTTCGTCCAGTGTTTCAAGTGGAAGTAGAAGAATTCGATGGCAGCCAGTAAGCGTTCGGTCGGCACCTCGTTACTGGTGTCGATGAGCAGGCCGAAATTTTGCAGCCAATCGTAGATCGTGTGGGCCTCCGGCTTACCACTATTATCTTTCGGTGGAGCGCCGTCGTTTACGCGGAGGAACATCTCGCCATTTATCGACGAGGTAAACTTGTCGATGCTCCTTGAATGCTTTCGGGCGAAGACCTTTTCCAATACGCCCTTCTTCCTAAACAGTTTCGTGACCGAGATGGGGAAGGGGGACGCTAGGTCGATGTCGTGAGCCACCAGGAAGCAGGTCAGCCACTGTAGGATGGTATGGTCAATCTCCCCGCTCGAAGCGTAGAAGAAGTTGTATTTTGTCTCAGGGCCGTCCGGCTCCTGATTCCTCCGCCATTCCTGACTGCCGAAAAACTTTACAAAATCGTCCTTGAAATTGATCTGCTCCCGGGTTATCGCGTTCAGATCGAGGTAGAAGGCCAGCCACTCGTCGGGCGGCTTATGGAACTCGGGGTTGTTCCGAATATTTCTCGTGTTGACGAAGAAAGGGAAAGTGAAACTGGGCGTGAGCTGGTTTTCCCCGGCGAAAGGGCCGGTGAGGTAGAACGAGTCTGCGGTCTCTTCGGTGCCCGACCGCGGGTCAATGAAGCAGTACATACCGAAAAGCAGTTGCAGGTCTTTGATCAGGAAGTCGTGTAATGAGTCTTCGAAGGTGTTCGACCTAACCGTCCTGCGGTCGGCAACGGCCAGCGACGAGTTTTTCCGGCTGCTCCGTTTAGCCGCCCTCTTATCCGCGGCGACCAACTTGTTGGCAGCTCCGTGCAGCAGGCATTGGATGTAGAAGTATTTGTTCCCGCGGTCTTTCACATACTCATACCCGTCATGGTTTACCAGTTGAATCTTATTTATCTGAAACAGGTTGTTAGAAATTTCTTGCGGATATGCCTCTTCCAGCAGAACGCGGTTGAGGCGTTGGGTGGCGTCGTCGGACCGTTCCTTGTCGGATGGCTCCTGGCCAAGCTGGTATGCTTTAAGCAGCCGGCGTGCTTCGGCGGACAGGCGTACATGCCGGAAGCGCCCTTCGCTGTACAACGCAGGGTCGTCGAGGATCTCATTGAAGTCTTTGGCCAAGTTGCGGCGAAAGGTGCTACTTTCCTCGTTGGGGTTGGGATACCGGCGTAAGAGGTTGGGAGTCGCACGTTTCACCTGGCTGTAAATGTACTGCGAGAGTGGCAAATGAGGTTCACGTGGGTACTGGAGCTTCTTGAATAAACCTACTGCGTCGATGAAATGGGCCTCGTCGAACTTAGCGTCGTTCGGGCTTTTCCACTTCTCCCCGTATCTCTTGAGCAACTTGTTGAGGTGGAAGTATCTTTTTTCGAACATGGTTGTCTCGCAGTTATATGTCCCAGTTGAGGTCAACGATGCCGACCGTGTAGCCCGCGCCGAAGCTGCACAGGAGGAGGCGGTCGCCCTTCGCGAAGGTGCCCGCTTCTTGCTGCTGGGCCAGGCATAAGGGAATTGAGGCGGCCGCGGTGTTGCCGACGTGTTCGAGGTTCGTCAGCATCTTCCGCGGCGGAATCTTCATCTGCCCGGCCACTTCATTCAACATCCGGCTGTTCGCCTGGTGGAAAATGAAGTGGTCGAACGAATCGACGGACAGGCCGTGCTTCGACAGATACTCCTCCACGAAGTTAATAGTCAAGGCCGTGCCGTGCCTGTAGACCCTCGTCCCTTGCAGCCGCAGCGTCTCGTCGAAGTCTTTTGAGAGTGAGGAGAAGTAGACGATGTCGTCGATGTAGTCGGTGATGCTGGCCGTCTCGGTGCGGTTGACGCCGTGCATCGCCTCGTCGCCGCGCACGACCAGCACTGCTGCCGCGGCGTCGCCGAACAGGATGCCCGTCTGGTAGTCGAAGCCGTTGAGCATCCGGCTCATGGTCTCCGCCGCGCAGACAACCACCTTCCGCTTCTGCCCCAGCCGGATGTAGTTGACTGCCTGTTCGACGCCGAACAGGAACCCTGAGCATGCCGCGTTGATGTCGAATGCCGTGAGCCTCAGCCCCCTGTCGTTCGATCTCTTACACAACTCCTCGAAAACGAGGCTCGCGTTTGATGGGGTGAGCGATTCCGGGCTCAGCGTGCCTAGGATGATCGCGTCTACCTCGCCCAGGGACGTGTCCGTCCTGTCGAGCAGGTCGATGACGCACCTGGCGGCGAGGTCGCGGAGCCGCTCGTCGTCTCGGACATACCTGCGCTCCTTGATGCCGCACGCCTTCAGGATGGCCTCCGGCGTGAGATTCTTCGTGAACTTGCCGTAGTAAGACTGCTGGTAGTCCACGGCCAACTGCTCGTTGGTTATTTTGCGTACGGGAAGATAATAGGAACACCCCGCGATGGTTGCTTTGTGCATGCTCGACCTCTTGCTGTTGGCGTGCGTCAGGGGCCTGTGCGGAAGGCCCGGAAATATCAACGCCCAAAATATCAACGCCCATCGGCGCGGCTGGAAGTAGAGAAAATCAAGTAGGGCGAAAGTGGGGGAGGCCGGATGTCTCTACCCGCTGGCGTCCAGTACGTTCGCGTGGACGGGATACCCTCAGACCTCTTCAACGAAATTCAGGTCGTTGTGGAACGACTCCGAGATGAAGAACCACGCGAGGATGGCCACGCTGATGCTGCCCAGCCCGAGGATAGTGGTGGCCGTCATCGTGTCGAACTTAGCGTCCAGGAACACGAACATCGGAATGATGGGCAGTGCTAGTGCCCTGATCAGGTTCGGGACGGCGGTCGTCGCGGTCGCCCTGAGGTTCGTACCCCATTGCTCCGCCACGGTGGTCAGCAGTAGAGTCCAATAGCCCACGCTCAACCCCAGCAGCGGCGTGAAGATGTAGTGATACTGAAAGGCCGAGCGGGGTTTAATCAGGCCGAAGGAGCAGACCACTAGGGCCGCGAAGATTAAATAGCCGATGAGCACCTTTTTCCTGCTGCGCACCTGCTGGCTGACGTAATTGGCCGCGACGTCGCCGACGGAGAGCGCGATGAAGAAGGTGATGACGGTGATGCCGAGGCTGATCTTCTCCCCGTTGAGATATTTAGAGTAGTTCGTGGCGAACTTGATGGGAATGGAGATGATGAAATACGTCGGCGCGCCCAACATAACGCAGACGAGCAGCTTCCTCAAAAGCCGCCAGTTGGTCAACACCGCCAGAATATCCCCCTTGGCGATGTTAGACCTTTCCTGGTTTGCGTAAATTGCCGAATCCGTGAGCCGGATTCTGAAGAAGAGCAGAACGATCCCGAGCACGCCACCTATGATGTAGAGTGTGTTCCAGGGAAGACCCGAAAATTCTGTCAGTGCTGCGGCGAATGCGCTCCCGAGCAGCCCGAAAGAGACGACCAACATGATCCCATAGCCCCTCTTCTCTTTCGGAAAGACTTCGCCCACCAGCGTGACCGCAATACTCAACTCCGCCGCCAGCCCCACGCCGCTGAGAAAGCGCAGCGTCTTGTACACCTCTAACATGTGAGACATGTTCGGCACCAACAACCCGTTGGCTAGATTGGTCACCGAGTAGAGCGCGATAGAAGTATAGAGCGCGCGTTTCCGCCCGAACTTGTCGGCCAAAATGCCCCACAGGATGCCGACCAGGAGGCCGGCGTTTTGCCAGTTCTCAAGGCTGTAAGAGATGTTCTTAACGAGACTCGCGGAGCCTGGGTTGGCAGGGTCGAGTTGTAACAGCGCGATGAGGGATTTGCCGCGCACCAAGGCGGCGATCCAGAGATCGTAGGCATCGACGAAGTAACCAACGGTGCTAACGAAAACCACGAATATCAGCGTCCTAGGATATTTTGTCAGCATCATTGTATCGGCACGGAATACTTCAGGGAAGAGCAGGAAGTCTTCCGCGTATTAGAGGAGTGAACGTTCGGAGAAAAGTGTCAGTTATGAGGTGCAGCTTTAAACCGAAGAAACACTAGGGATTAGGCGGATGCGGCGGTTGTGTTGCAGGAATCGCTTCCTGATAAGGTGGGGTATAAACCGGTGCGGGAAATGCACGGCTTCCGGGGCTTACGCGTGGTTACAACTCAGGTTGCAAGTAAAATTCGGGTTGATATGTCCCTGACTAGCCCTGCTCGGCCACGCCGGTGCCGTGTGATTCCTGAAGCATCCGATACATGCTTTCATTAAACCGACGCCTCTGCCGCCGACTGCACTTCATTTGCCGGCTCGTCTTGGGTTCACAACGGAGCAGAAAGTGAATACTTCCTTGTAAGACCTCTGCTGCTCACTCGAACAAGGGCATCTGAAGTGATGAAGGCATAGCGTTGCGCCTTTCCCTTTTCGGCGTTGTCTTAAACGCTCCGATCCTATCAACCTCCAATCGCGTTCCTTGCTTTTTTACATCCATCATCATAGGGCTAAGTATCAGAGGTGACTCCGATGCATTACTCGCCTGAGGCACCTGCACGGTAGAGACGAGGTCGTCTACAGGCGTCGAAAGCGTGAGTTCCTGTGCGCCCTGCGCGTGTTGCCTGCGCTGCGCCCGTCGCTGTGCCTTCCCCCATTCGCGCACGCCCTCACGCTGTTGCTGCAGGCGTCGCCCCTGTATAACTTTGGCCTCAATGGTGTCGAACCTGGCGCGCGGCGCTTTACGCGCGATTTCCTTTACCTGCGCATTGGCGGATTCCGTGTAAGCATTCGTGTGGCGGCCGTCAAAGTAGTTGAAGATCCCCTCCTCCCAGTTTTTCATAGCCCAGAGCAGCGGGTGGAATGCCTCTCTCAAGTCTTTAGGCATCTCCTTTCTCCATGCCTTGTGCAGTTCCAGCCACTCAGCATACTTCCGTCGCGCGATAGTGCCATTGATTGATCTCCAGATTTCACAGTATGCCTCTTTCAGATCATAAGTCAGGCGCAGCTCGGGATAGAAGCCGAGACACCAGTCGCGGTCGGCCCGTTCTGCCGGGATGAGCTTGTTCTTACGCTTTCTCAGGATGTGGCTGCTGCACATCGCCATTTGACCCTTCTTCCGCTCTTTCTTGCCCGGCGTCAGGGCTCTCCTGACCACGTCCACGGCGGCATTGGCCATACGTTGGACGTGGTAGCGATCCTTGGTGCGGCGGGCTTTGGGCATCACTGCCTTCTGAACCCGCTCAAGCCCCCCTGCCATGTCTGCTACCACCTCTTCGACCTTGTCGAGATCGGACATCTTACGCAGTGCCGCCGCCATGGGCCGCTCGTTGATAGATGGATGCATGAGGACGGGTCGTCTGCGTTCAAGGTCAGTGACGATCAGCGACTCGCGTCGGTTGACGTATACGCCGTCCATGCCCATGACGCGCGGCGTCTCGATCTCCCTGATCTTCTTCAAATGGGCGCTGTGTTTCACGAAGACTTTCCTGATGTCTTTCTCCGAACGACCGACCCGTTTGGCGATCCTGTCGAACGGCTCAACCAGCGATTGCCTAGCGATGTAGCGCCGCAACTGGCGTGTCATTTTAGTGCCCTTGTAGATGCCGGGTATTGGCTGCCCGGAAGTGTGCTCGCAGCCTAGACAGAAGTATCGTTGCCTGTGATAGGCGATGCGCCTCGGCCGTTCATCAGACGGGGTGTGCTGGAGGTACTGTGTCCTGGTCAGGCCGTGACCTATGATCTTCGTTGAGCGACAACCTCCATCACATTTCTTACACCGACAGTGAGTCAACTCCGTGAGCAGATCCGCATGAACCACAGTCTCGTCTCTCTTGTACTCGATAGAGGTGACCCGCCAGCCGCGCATGTGAAGGTAGTCGGCTTCCACGCATGGTTCCCCGGCGTGCGTCAAGCGTCTGCGTCGTCGGCTTTTCGTCACTTCATCGACAGATGCTGCGGAGGCAGCGAGCAGAAGTTCTTGATAGCTGCCGTCGCCGAGTACGCCGGCAGCCTCCGAAGTAAGGTTGAGTGGAATGTAGTGTTCATGATCCGAATCATTAGCGAGGGCAGGATCGGTCTGAACTGAGGGAAGGAGTGTGAGCGCGGGACTGGTGCATCGGGCAAATCCCCCTTCGGGCGAATGGAAGTTTGCGTGTGTTAGAGAGCGAAGGGCGAAAGGGGCGAAAGAGGGTTGGGAAAATTTGTGTTGTTTAGTACGGGGGTTATGTGAAGCACCATGTCTATGTAGCACGTTTAAGGCTGTAGTTAGCTTTGGTTTGCAGCCGCCAAGCTCGATATTGAGAGAGAGCAGGCCGATTATCAGACGGCGTAGCCACACTAATTTACCTGCCAGACCAATCCATGCCGTCTGAAGCGCTACACAAATAACCGTTTGCCGGAAGGAAGCTGATTC
>JBAVPI010000781.1:0-2301 GCA_049692915.1 Pyrinomonadaceae bacterium | reverse complement strand
TCGTAGGCTTGCGCGTGCGCTTCGTCCGCCTGACCACCGGCGGGAACTTCGAGAAAGCGCGGGCGTCCCCAGAAAGTCATCGCCATCAGGCGCGTCATGTAAAAGGCCGTGCACGTCGCGGCGAGCGTCGCGATGAGCCACAGCATCCAGCCGCCGGGGATGTACTCGGTCGAGGCCGCGTTCCACAGAATCTCATCCTTCGACCAGAAGCCGGAGAAAGGGATGATGCCGCAGATGGCGAGCCAGCCGCAGAAGAACGTCCAGTATGTCTTCGGCATGTATTTCCGCAGGCCGCCCATCCGTCGCATGTCCTGTTCGTGGTGCATGCCGTGAATGACGGAGCCTGCGCCGAGGAACATCAGCGCCTTGAAGAAGGCGTGCGTCATGACATGGAAAATGCCGATGACGAACGAGCCGACGCCGCACGCGAGAAACATGAAGCCGAGTTGTGAGACGGTCGAATAGGCGAGAACTTTTTTGATGTCGGTCTGCGTGATGCCGATGGTCGCGGCGAAGATCGCGGTCAGCGCGCCGATGATGGCGACGACGAGCATCATCGTCTGCGAGTGCTGGAAGATGACGTTGGTGCGCGTCAGCATGTAGAGGCCCGCCGTCACCATCGTCGCGGCATGGATGAGCGCCGAGACGGGCGTCGGCCCCGCCATCGCATCGGGGAGCCAGACGTAGAGCGGCAACTGCGCGCTCTTGCCGCACGCGCCGATGAAGAGTCCGAGCGCGATCCACGACATGATGCCCCAATGTCCACCGATGAGTTCGAGCGGGTAGGAGCGCGCCGCGCCCATCACAGTCGTGTACTGCGTCGAGCCGAAGGTGGCGATGACGGCGAAGACGGCGAGCGCGAAACCGAAGTCGCCGACGCGATTCGTGATGAACGCCTTGCGCGCCGCGTCGCCCGCCTCTTTGCGGTCGAAGTAGTAGCCGATGAGCAGGTACGAGCAGAGGCCGACGCCTTCCCAACCGACGAACATCATCAGGAAGTTCGACCCCATCACCAGCACGAGCATCGAAAACATGAACAGACCGAGGTATGCGAAGAAGCGATAGAACCCCGCGTCGCCGTGCATGTAGCCGGTCGCGAAGACGAAGATGCAGAGGCCCACACCCGTCACGATGAGGATGAAGATGGATGAGAGCGCGTCGAGTTGGTAGCTCCACTCCACGTCCAGAAGCGCGCTCTCACTCCTGCGTTCGCGCTCTCCCGTCGCCGGTATCAGGCCCACACTCTCGCCCGGCAGACGCTTTAACGATGCGGCGCGATCCGCATTCGCTTCGTTATCCTTTTTCTCCTCGACGCTCGCGCGCTCTTCCAACCCTTGCGAGAGTTCAACCACGCCGCCCGGTATCCAAGTGTAGCCGAATGCGCCGTCGTCGCTCGTCACGTATGGCCCCGGCCAGATGCCGGAACCGTATGAGATGACGGCGGACAGCCCCAACAGAAACGCCAGCGCCACCGACCCGACGGCGATTGCGCCGACGAGTCGCTCCGAAAAGCGAAACTTGCGCCCCAGCAATCCGTTAATGGCCGCGCCGACGAGCGGGAGCAGCGGGATGAGCCAGATGTATCTGTGCATATGAATCGTGAATCGTGAATCGTGAATTGTGAATAGAAGAGAGCGGGTTTTATCTATTCAGATTCAAGATTCACGATTTACCACTTCAGATTTACCACTTCAAGAGATCAATCTTGTCCACGAAAATCGTTTCACGATTGCGATAGAGCGCGATGACCAATCCGAGGCCGATGGCGGCTTCGGCGGCGGCAACGACGATGATGAAGACCGTGAAGATTTGCCCGGCCACGGCATTTAAGTTGCCCGCGTCCTGCAACTGGCGCGAGAAGACGATGAAGTTCAGATTGGCCGCGTTCAAGATCAACTCGATGGACATGAAGATGATGATGATGTTGCGTCTGGTCAGCACGCCCGCGACGCCGATGCAAAAGAGCACCGCGCCTATCAGGAGAAATTTCGTGAGGTCGGGATGTTGCAGTCCTTCCCACATGCGGCCCGTCACGGAGTCCTGCCACAGAAGTAAAAATGACGGAGCGAAAAAGTTGAGCGCAGTGTTCATGGTGTGCATTTATCGAACCCTGTCAAACACGTCCCGCGCCGACATTGGCCGCGGTTTCTTTCTCAACGTCCGCCGCTGCCGCTGCCGTCAGTCCGGTCGAGTCTTCCGCCGCGTCGCCCGCCGCCTCCTGCTTCGACGTGCGCGCCAGCAGCACCGAGCCGACGAGGGCGACCAGCAGAAGCACGCTCGCAATCTCGAACGGCAGCCCGC
>JBAVPI010000780.1:0-10322 GCA_049692915.1 Pyrinomonadaceae bacterium | reverse complement strand
GTTCGGCACGCGGCCCGTCTCTTTGAAGGTGCGGATGATACGCACCGTCTCGGCGGCGATGGCCTCCTGCGCCTGATCGGTGGACGCGCCGATGTGATGCGTGCCGTAGAGGTTCGGCTCGCGCGTGATTTCGTCCGTGAACTCGCCCGCACCGGTGGCCGGTTCGTTCGCATACACGTCGAGTCCGGCGCGGATGCCCTTCTCACGCATCGCGCGCGTGAGGGCCGACTGGTCAACGACCTCGCCGCGCGAAGTGTTGATGAAGTAAGCGCCCTCTCGCATATGGTCGAAAAATCCCGCGTCAATCATCCCGCGCGTCTCAGGCTTGAGGGCGACGTGGATGCTCACGATGTCTGCCGCGCGCGCCACATCCGACGGACTCTTTTTGCGCTCGACGCCGAGCGCGGCGGCCATCTCATCCGTCAGACTCCGGCTCCAAGCAATCACGGGCATGCCGAAAGCGTGGGCGCGCGTGACGACTTCCTGCCCGATCTGGCCCGTCCCGACGAGGCCGAGCGTGCGCCCGTAGAGGCCGCGCGCTTTGGAAAACTCTTTCTTGTTCCAGCGGCCCGCGCGTAGTTCGATGACGTTGTCGGCGATGCGCCGGTCGAGAGCGAGAATTAAAGCAAAGGCGAGTTCGGCGACGGCGATGGAATTCTTGCCGGGACAGTTCGAGACATAGACGCCCCTGCGCGAAGCAGCCGCCACGTCAATCGTGTTGTAGCCCGCACCCGCGCGCACGATCAACTTCAACGCGCCCGCGTCCAGCATGGCCTCCGTCACCTTCGTCGAGCGGACGATGAGCACGTCCGGTTCGTACCCGCGGACGGCCTCGACGAGCGCGTCGTCTTTAACGTCCGGCTGGTAGGAAAACTCGCAACCTGCGGCGTCGAGTCCGTCGCGGCCCGACTGCTCGAACTTATCGGCGATGAGCACGCGCATAAATTTTCGCTTCTCCAAAAAAAATTATTTTCGCAAAACGTACGGGCTGTCGTCAGAGTTGTAATCCTCGCGGTTGAGGGCGTAATAGACGCAGTCAATGCCAAAGTAAAAAGCTTCCTTTTCGTATCGCAGCCCCGTCTTCTCCATCACGCGACGAGACCCGACGTTCCGGTGAGCGGTGACGGCCATGATGCGCTCGAACTTCATCTCTTCAAAACCGTGGCGCAGAGAGGCACGCGCCGCCTCGGTCGTCAGCCCTTGTCCCCAGTACGCGCCCTCGATGCCGTACAGCAACTCGACTTCGCTCGTCTCCGTGAGAAAGCGCAGGCCGCAATAACCGAACATGCGTCCTTCTTCTTTCAACTCCAAGGCCCACTGTCCATGCCCGCGTAGATTCCAGTGCTCAAGGATGCGCCCGATGCCGACGAGCACTTTGTCGCGCGTCGGTTGAAACGTCGGCGGGAAGTGTGCCCTGAATTTCGCGTCGCCGATGATGCGCAGGTGCTCGTCGGCATCCTCCGGCGTGTACATGCGCATCCGTAAACGTGCGGTTTCGATCTCCGGCATAAAATGGATGGCGGATGCCGGATGTTGGTTAAGATTCATCTCACCGACAATCGGCGTCCGGGCGTCCGGCCTCTGCTTTATATCGTGTGCGTCAAAATTCCGTCGCGCAGTTTCGGCTCGAACCAAGTGGACTTGGGCGGCATGACTTCGCCCGCGTCCGAGACGCGGAGCAGGTCTTCAATCGAAGTCGGATGAAGCGCGAAGGCGACCGCCGCCGCGCCGGAATCAACGAGACGCGCGAGTTCTTCCGTGCCGCGTATGCCACCGACGAAATCTATGCGTTTGTCCGTGCGCACGTCCTTGATGCCGAGGACGGGGTCGAGCAGATTGTCTTGCAGCACGCTCACGTCGAGCGCGGCGACGGGATCGTTCGTGTCGAGGGCCGCGCCCTCTTCGTTGCGCGTCAACCCGTACCACTTCCCCGCGAGATACATGTGCCAGTGACCGCTGTGACCGGGGCCGCGCGGGTTCGCCCCCTCCGTTAACTTGAAGCGCTCGCCGACCCTGTCAAGAAACTCCGGCTCAGACATGCCGTTCAAATCTTTGACGATGCGGTTATAAGGGAGAATCTGCATCTGATCCGAAGGGAAGGCGACGGCGATGAAGCGGTTGTATTCCTCTTCGCCGGTGTGGTTCGGGTTCCGCTCTCTGAACGTCGCGCGTGCGCGGCTGGCACTGGCCGCGCGGTGGTGGCCGTCGGCGATGTAGAGGAGCGGCACTTCGTCGAAACAGCGGGCGATTTTTTCCGGCGCGGTGATTCGCCAGACGGTGTGTCGCACGCCGTCCCCGGCGGTGAAATCGTAGAAGGGCGGCCCGGCGGTTTCGCCCGCGACGAGGGCATCAATGCGCCGGTCGGCGCGGTACGTGAGGAAGACGACGCCGGTCTGCGCGCGCAACTCGACGACGTGGCGCGTGCGGTCGTTCTCTTTATCGGGGCGCGTCTTCTCGTGCTTGCGAATCAGGTTGTTGTCGTACTCGTCCACCGAGAAGCACGCGGCGACGCCCGTTTGCGTGTGCTCGCCCATGACGAGGCGATAGAGATAGACGCACGGCTCGTCGTCCCTCTCCAACGGGCACGTCTCGATGAGCTTTTGCAAATTTTCGGCGGCCTTGGCATACGTCTCGTCGGCGTAGATGCCCGTCCCCTCCGGCGTGTCAATTTCGGGGCGCGTGACGTGCAGATAGCTGAGTGGATTGCCCGCGGCCAGTGCGCGAGCCTCATCCGTGCTGACCACGTCGTAGGGCACGCTGGCGACTTGCTCGACTTTTTCGGCGGGTGGACGCAGGGCGCGAAAAGGATAAATGACAGACACGACTTTGTGCGTCTCCTTTGTCGTCTGAAGATGTGTATAACTGAAACTTTAAGACGGTAAGACTATCCGCTTCGCACCCCGTTTGCCAAGTCGCCGCGGGTTTATCCGCCTACGGTCTGACGCGAACGATGCGGGCGAGTGCGAAGATACACGCGACAAGCCTCGATGATTCGATTATATTGCGGCCATTCGTTTTCGCGCGAAGGAAAGAAGAAGGATGAAAAATTCGATTGATGAAGACGAGGCGCAGCAACTCGCGAATCGCCGTTGCGTGCCGTGTCACGGCGGCGTGCCGCGTTTGGACGGGGCGGAAATTGAGAGGCTCTTGAAGCAGTTGAGCGGTTGGAAGGTCGCCGCGGAGCATCACCTGTCGAAGGGTTACGCGTTCACCAACTTTCGCGACGCGCTCGATTTCGTCAACCGCGTGGGACGCTTGGCGGAGGCCGAGGGGCATCACCCGGACATTACTTTCGGATGGGCTTATGCGCGCCTCGAAATCCACACGCACGCGATTGACGGCCTCAGCGAAAGCGACTTTATCCTCGCCGCCAAGATTGACGCGGCCTGAGAAACGTCAGCTGCCCCTTCATCCATTGAGAGCCGGACGGGAAACTCAAACACCGCAGCGCGGGAATACGGCAGAGAGGCAGAAGTAATGAAGAGACCGTAGAGGCGCAATTAAAATTGTGCCTCCACGGTCTCTGTGGTTAGTTGTGCGTTTTTGACGGGGACGCTTATTGTTGACGCATCTTGACGGAGGTGGCCTTCGTCGCAGCGGGTGTGGCTTTCGTCACAACGGGAGTGGCTTTGTTGACGGCGGATGTAGTTTTGTTGACGGCGGGAGTGGCCCGCGTCACGACAGGCGACGTTTTCCGCACGGTGGGCTTGAGCATAAACTTCTCGCCCGACTTGAACGTGCCCGCCTCACCGCGTCGCTTAATGCTGACGAGACGGCGTGCGGGTGCGCGGCGTGTTGTTGGCGTCGCTCCTGTCGGCCTGCCGCTCGCCGCCGAGGGCCGGGCCACAGCGCCGTTGAAGCCCTCGAAGTTGACGTAGAAGCGGAAGAGTCCCGACTTGACGACGGTCAGCAGGAATTGCACGTCAACTGTCTCGCCGACGGCCAGACCGCCGGGAACGTCCACGTGAACTGTTGAGTTGAGACCGCCGCCGTTCGGCTGGTTCGGCTCGGTCTCGCCGTCGTCGAATTCCAGTACCGTCCCGCGAATGACGACGGCGCGGCCCTGACTGTTCGTGAACGTCTCGGCATCGCCCGATGTGACGAGCCGCAGGTCAGCCTGCTGCGCGCCGCCGAAGACGTTCGGGCTATTGAGCGTCGTCATGTCAATCACGCGGAAACTCAGATAGGCGAGCGTGTCGTCGGTGTTGTTGGTGAAGCTGCGCCGGATCGAGATCGTGCCCGCATCGCCGCTGCCCGCGCGGACACGGTTGGGCGACGACGACTGCGAAGCGTTCGGTTCAACGAGCGAGATGGGAACCGTCGCGGTGAAGTCCGACGGCGAAGACGAACTCTGCGGCCCCGGCGCGCCGAGCACAGGCGGCTGCGTGATGCCGGGTTGCGCCGCTCCCGTCACGGAGACAAGCACGAAGTCGTTGGCGTTGTTATTCGTATCCTGCGGACGCCCGCCGTTCGCCGTGCCTGTCTTGCGGACGTAGGCATACTGGTCTGCCGGTCGCGCGCCGGTCGCGGGTTGCAGGCCCGTTCCCTCGATGTAACCATTGCCGCCCGTGCTGCCGGTAAAGCCCACCGAGTCAATGACGACGTTGCCGTCGGGGCTGAGCAACTGCAAACCTTCGTTGTCAACGTAATAGTCGAAGCCGGCCGACACGTCGAAGTCGAGCGCCCCGTAAGAGAACAGGGTGTACTGCGAACCGTCGCCGACGAGCAGGTTGCCGCGCGGCGCGAGCACCGTGCCTTCGGGGAACGAGTCCGCGAAGTCGCCGAAGTTGGGGTCGAACGCTTGAAGGGCGTAGTCGCTGATGTCGCAGGCGGTGTCGCGGTTGCAATACAACTCGATATATTCGTCCGATTCACCGCCCGGCCCGGAGAGGCGGAACTCACTGATGAGCACATCGCCCGCGCCGACCGTCTGCGCGTGGGCGCTCGGCGCGGACGAGACAAAGCATATTAAGAGCGTGGCGATGAAGATAAACTTGTAACGAAGTGCGAGGCGCGTAGCCATGTTGAATACTCCTTGTTCGTAAACAGCCCCACGTGTTCGATGCGGCTGATTTGATGGATGAGGGCGCACGACAATTTCATCAACCGGTGCGCACATAAATTTTAAGGGGAGGTACAGACGCTACCATATCGCGCCGCTTCTCTCAAACCGCCCGCCGCGAAACAGCCTGCGCCGTGATAACACACGCGCAGGCTGTTTTTGCGTCCGACTCATCAACGCCGCCGCGCCGCACACGCGAGGCGATTCGTCACGGCCTTTCTTTTCGCATACTCTCAATCATTTTCTGAATCTGGTCGGAGACATCCTTCCAAGCTGTATCCTTGCTCGCCCAGTTCCGCACGGGCTTCGCATTTTTGGGGATGGCTTGCAGGTTCGACAGTTGCGGAATCATTTCCCATTTGGCGGCGCGCACGATGACGGGGACGACGCGCGCCTCTTTCTTCTCGTGGCGTTCGAGCGCGCGTGCCATCTCTTTCTCATAGCAATAATCGGAGGCGATAAAGTCGGAACTGATGAGCAGGATGATGATGTCGGCGCGTTCGAGATTGTCGTTGATCTTCTCGCCGAAGTCCTCGCCCGCCCTGATTTCGCGGTCGTCCCATGTTTCGATGAGTTTCAGCCGTTGGAGTGGGCTGAGGTGGGTTTTGAGTTCGTTGAGCAGCCGCTCGTCTTTGTGCGAATAGCTGACGAAGATGCGGGCGGCGCGTCTGCGCTCCAAGCCCATGCGCCCGCGTTCGTCCCCTGCGCGCCCGCGCTCGCCTTTGAGTTCCACGCCGTTGAGTAGTCCCTGCACGTCCAACTCGACGACGTTTCCGTCCACAATCTTCTCGAACTTTTCTTTCCCGCGCTCTTCCCACGCGAGCAGTTCTTTGTAGGGGACGTGCTCGCCGGGTTGTTGCGGCAGCGGCACGATTTCGGCGGGCAGGAGGCGCGGAATGTCGGCGTGCATCCGGTCGAAGTTCGCGCGGACGACGGCGAGCAGGCGGCGGCGACCAGCTACGGGGCCTTTGATGTTGATGAGAATGCGCCGCTCCTGCGCGTCGGACTTGACGAGCGCGAGGTTGTCTTCGAGTTTGAGGACGACGCCCGTGCGCCAGCGCGGCGTCTCGTCGCTGAGGACGTGCGTGCGGACGATGAAGCGCGGCATCAAGCCTTCGGGCAGCACGGGGTAGTGATACTGAAAGTTCAGGCACTCTGCCGCGTCGAACTCCTGCGCCAGCGTCGGCTCCTGCTTGTCGAGCAGTTCGGGGACGAGGTAGCGGGTTTCTTCATCGGGAGGGCTGAAGCACAACTCGAACTTCTTCATCAGGTCGAGCAGGAAGCCGTGCATCTCCGACGGGTACTTTCGCTTATCGAGGATGCCGGGCAGATGGCGCAGGCGGATCTCGCCCTTCTGTTTTTCGAGACGGTTAGCGTTGAGGATTTTGTAGATGCCGTTCGTGACCCAGTGCGGGTTGAGAACGTGCGTGTCCCTGAGGCGCGGGTCATCCTTGTAGTTCAGGGCGATGCCGAGGCTGTGCAGGTAGAAGGCCAGAGACTCCTGCGCCTGCGGGTCTTCCTCGCCGAGCCGCGCGCATTCGCGCCTGTAGTCGTCGAAGCTCAGATAGTTCCTCTTCATCCCGGCCAGCTTGTCCTTGATGGAGAACCACGCGGCGGGAAAGGCGTCGCGCAGGTGTTCGAGCTTGTCCGTCTCGTGCTCGACGAGGCGGCGGAGTTGGACGATGCCGATGCCCGACTTACAGTCCGTGCGGATGAAATGACGGATGAAAGGATACTTCCGTTGCAGCGCGTTGCGGTTCACGTCGAAGGGGTGTTCCTTGATTTTGTTGAGGACGATGATGACGGGCGAGTCGCCGCCGAAACTCTGGATGAGCTTGAGCCAGTATTCGGCGTCCGCATCCGCGAGGTCGTCGCGCCCTGTGAGCACCAGCAGGTACAGGCTGCGCTCGGTGAGGAAGAACTGGTGCGTAGCGTGCATGATCTCCTGCCCGCCGAAGTCCCAGACGTTGAGGCGCACGGCCTCTTTCTTCCTTCCGACCACGAGCGGCCACTCCGTAATTTTAATGCCCTCGGTCTTCTTCTCGTCCGTGAACGTCCTGTGTATGAGCCGGTTGACGATAGAAGTCTTGCCCACTGCGCCGCGTCCCACGAGAATCAGCTTCGCCTCGTTGAGCGGACGACGCACGCCGCCCCGCGTGCGGAAATAATATTCGAGAATCTCGCCGGGTTTCGACGGTATGGCAGAATATTCTTGCCACGTTGGCCCCAACACTTCTGCCGGTAGGCCGAGAGCCTTGTTTCCATGCAAATAAAGTTCATCTAACTGCTTAAGATTCTTTAAGGACTCAGGCAGCGTCGTCAACTGGTTGTTATCGAGGTACAGCGTCTGAAGCTGAGATAGTTGGCCGATGGACTCAGGCAACGTCGTCAACTGGTTGTTATTGAGGAACAGCGACTGAAGCTGAGATAGTTGGCCGATGGACTCAGGCAGCGTCGTCAACTGATTGTTATTGAGGTATAGCAACTGAAGCTGAGATAGTTGAGTGATGGATTCAGGCAACGTCGTCAGTCGGTTATCACTTAGGGACAGCAACTTAAGCTGAGATAGTTGAGTGATGGATTCAGGCAACGTCGTCAAGCCGAGACTATCTAGTGATAAAGCGCCTGCTCGATCCTTAAGCGCTTCCTCAATGCAGGCTTCCGCTGCGGCGAAGTTGTCGGGTGCAGGTTGTTTGTCGGGATGAGGCCGTTTGGTCATGCTCGATACTCCTCAAGTGGGATTCGGTTGCGACCGTGCCTGAACGCGGTAGAGTCCGCATGGCCCGCGCGGGCGGCGGGCGGTTGTCAGTTTCGTCCGGGCAATGTTATATCTCCACATCTCTCAAGGGAAGATTATTTGTCGCTCCCGGCGGGCGCGTGTGCACGCGCTCCGGCACGCTCCTTAAATAACGTCAAGAGGAATCTGAAAGGCATACCCGTCTCATCATGGCTAACACTCCCATCACGGTCGCGCACGGCGACGGCATCGGCCCGGAAATCATGGAGGCGACGCTCCACATCATCGAGGCGGCGGGCGCGCAACTCGACATCGAGCGCATCGAGATCGGCGAGAAGGTCTATCTCGCGGGCAACGCCGCGGGCATCGAGCCGGGCGCGTTCGAGTCTCTGCGCCGCACGAAGGTTTTCCTGAAAGCTCCGATCACGACCCCGCAGGGCGGCGGCTATAAGAGCCTGAACGTGACGGTGCGGAAAACTTTCGGCCTCTACGCCAACGTCCGCCCGTGCGTTTCCTACTCGCCGTTCGTCGAGACGAAGCACCCCGTCATGGATGTCGTCATCGTCCGCGAGAACGAGGAGGACGTGTACGGCGGCATCGAGTATCGCCAGACGAATCAGGTGACGCAGTGCCTGAAACTCATCTCGCGCCCCGGCTCCGAGAAGATCGTGCGCTACGCCTTCGAGTACGCGCGCCGCAACAACCGGAAGAAGGTGACGTGCTTCACGAAAGACAACATCATGAAGATCACCGACGGTCTCTTCCACAAAGTTTTTGAAGAGATCGCGCCGGAATACCCCGACATCGAGCACGAGCACTGGATCGTGGACATCGGCGCGGCCAAGATGGCGGACACGCCCGAAGCCTTTGACGTGCTCGTGCTGCCGAACCTCTACGGCGACGTGCTCTCGGACGTGGCCGCACAGATCGCAGGCTCGGTCGGACTCGCAGGCTCGGCCAACATCGGTTCGTCCATCGCGATGTTCGAGGCCATCCACGGCAGCGCGCCGCGTCGCGCCGGTCAGAATCTCGCCAACCCTTCCGGTCTCTTCTTGGGTGCGGTGATGATGCTCGTGCACATCGGGCAGATCGAGGCCGCCGAACGCGCGCACAACGCATGGCTGCGCACAATCGAAGACGGCGTGCATACTTACGACATCTACGACGAGCGCGTGAGCAAGGAGAAGGTCGGGACGCGCGAGTTTGCGGAGGCCGTCGTTAAGCGTCTGGGACAGAAACCGGAGACTTTGAAGGCCGTCGCATACAAGGCGGGCGACGCGGGCGAAGATGCGTCGGGTCAAACGACGGGCACCGCCACGCGCGCCGAGAAGAAAGACACCGTCGGCGTTGACGTGTATCTCGATTGGGCGCAAGGGTCGGCGGACGAACTCGGCGCGGCGATGGAAAATCTCGGCACGAACGACCTGCGCGTCTCTTCCATCAGTAATCGCGGCGTTAAGGTCTGGCCGGGCGGCGCGGCTGAGACGTTCTGCTCCGACCACTGGCGCTGCCGCTTCGTCGCCGCCGAGGGGGGAAGCACCGTCAGCCACGCGCAGATCGCCGCGCTCCTCAACCGCTTCGCCGAAGCGGGCCTCGACTTTATCAAGACCGAGAACCTCTGCAACTTCGACGGCAAGCCCGCTTACTCGCACGCGCAGGAATAAAATTTAACGATCAGGGCGGAGGGGATGAGTGATGAAATCCTCTTTCACTTCGCCCGAAGGAGCACAGATAAAATGTCAGCACCAGCCCCCGCCACGAAACCCGAAACAAACGAGTACGCGCCCTATTATCAAAAGTACATCTCGCTCGTCCCCGAAGCCCATGTGGTCGAGACTCTCGCGCAGCAGATCGAAGAGACGCTCGCGTTGCTGCGCGGCATCGCGGAAGACCGCGCCGGTTTTCGGTACGGGCCGGACAAGTGGAGCGTGAAGGAGGTCGTCGGCCACATCATTGACGGCGAGCGTATCTTCGCCTACCGCGCGCTGGCGATTGCGCGCGGCGAGCGGCAGCCTTTGCCCGGCATGGAACAGGACGAGTATATGGCCGTCGCCAACTTCGACGCGCGCACGCTCTCTGATCTGGTTGACGAGTTCGAGCACGTGCGACGCGGCAATGTCCTGATGCTCGGCGCGCTCGACACGGACGCTTGGGCGCGACGCGGCGTGGCGAGCGACAACGAGGTGACGGTGCGCGCGCTCGCGCACATCATGGCCGGGCACGAGTTGCACCACGTCAACATACTCCGCGAAAAATACCTGCAATAAGGGATGAGGGATGAAGGATCAAAGGCCGCTCAAAAAGAGTGGGTCGAAATCAAAAGCGCAGGCCGGGGAGATGAGTCGCGACTCATCCCTCGTCGCTCAAGCTTCATCCCTTCCGCTCGTCGCCGTCATTATGGGCAGCACTTCCGATTGGGAGACGATGCGCCACGCCGCCGACGTGCTCACGCGCTTCGACGTGGCGCACGAGTGTCTCGTCGTCTCGGCGCATCGCACGCCCGCGTGGATGGCGGAATTTGCG
>JBAVPI010000779.1:0-1720 GCA_049692915.1 Pyrinomonadaceae bacterium | reverse complement strand
GGCTTCACCATTGACGGCCCGCGCGGGCCGCGTCACGTCGCCAAGATGGGCGCGATGCTGCTCGCCAAAAAGACGGGCCAGCCCGTTCTGCCCTTCACCGTCAATGCCGCGCGCCACTTCGCCGTCTCAAGCTGGGATCGCTTTCAAATCCCCGTCCCCTTCACGCGCGCGACGGTGCGCATCGCGCCGCCCATCCGCGTCCCGGCGGACGCCGACGATGCGACGACCGAACTCAAGCGCGACGAACTACAAAGCGCCCTCGACCGCGTCAGCGACGCCGACGCAAACGTGACGTGATCCATAGCGCGTGCGGCGCGGTGTGTAGTAGGATAGCCGAAATTTCCTTCAGCCGATTGACGTTCTGATCGTCAGAACACGATTCATGTTTTGAAATCTCAAAACACAAATTTTGCCGAGAGGACTTCGCATGATTAATCAGGAACGCATCAAAAATCTGCTGCTCGAACTCGTCCGGATTGACAGCGTCTCGCGCAGGGAGAGAAAAGTCGCCGAACGCATCAAACAAATTTGCGAGGAGATGGGCGCGACGGTTGAGATTGACGACGCGGGCGAAAAGGTGGGCGGCGACAGCGGTAACGTCATCGCACGTTTCAAGGGCACGATCCCCGATGCGGAAGCGATCATGATGTCGGCGCACATGGACACGGTCGTCCCCGGCGAGAATGTGAAACCCATCGTCGAGGGCGACATCATCCGCACCGACGGCTCGACGGTCTTGGGCGGCGACGACAAATCCGGCTGCGCCGTCATCATCGAAACCATCCGTTGCCTGCAAGAGCAGAACATCCCGCACACCGACATCGAAGCCGTCTTCTCCATCTGCGAGGAGGTGGGGCTGCTCGGCGCAAAGCACGTTGACGTGTCGAAGTTGAAAGCGCAGTACGGCCTCGTCTTCGATTCGGACGACCCCGGCTTTCTCTTCACGAAGGGGCCGTCGGCGAATCACTTCGAGTTCAAAATTCGCGGCCTCGAATCTCACGCAGGCGTCGCGCCCGAAGAGGGCATCTCCGCCATCAAGATCGCCGCCGAAGCCATCAGCGCGATGAAGTTGGGGCGCATAGACGACGTGACGACCGCCAACATCGGCGTCATCCGCGGCGGCGAAGCGACGAACATCATCACCAACCTCGTCACGCTGCGCGGCGAGGCTCGCTCGCTCGACGAAGACAAACTCATCGCCCAGACGAATCACATGATTAAGTGCCTCGAAGACGCGGCGGCGAAGTACGAAGTGACCGTGGACGGCGTAACGACGCGCGGGAGCGTCGAATCGGATGTGACGCGCGAGTATTATGCGATGGACGTGGCGGACGATTCACGCGTCGTCCGGCTCGTCCTCGACGCCGCGACGCGCATGGGTCTTTCGGTTAAGACGCTCGCGTCGGGCGGCGGCTGCGACGCCAACATCTTCAACAAGCGCGGCATCGAATGCGCCAACCTCGGCACGGGGATGCGCGCCATCCACACCGTCAAGGAATGGCTCGACGTAAAAGACATGTACGCGTCGGCGGAGATGACTCTGGAGATTATGAAACTCAACGGCGAGTTGGCGCAGCGTCAGGGATGAAGGACGAGAGAAGCGTGAGAGGACGTTAAGCGGCTCGAAACAAACGCCGGATAAAAGTTGAGCAAGGCTCGTCCCTGCTCATATTTCGCTCAAGAGATACGAGCAGGGACGAGCCTTCGTGTGGGTTTATAC
>JBAVPI010000778.1:0-2526 GCA_049692915.1 Pyrinomonadaceae bacterium | reverse complement strand
CGGCGGACGCGCGAGGCCGCGGCCCGTCAGCGCAGGCCGTCGAGCACCGCGCGGGCGGCGAAGCCAATCTCATCTTGCCAGACCTCTCGTCGCAGGAATTTCTCGGCATCAACGGGCGCACGCTGCTCATGTTGGGCTTGGGCGTCTGTGTCCTCGGACTGCTGTTCGGCCTCTCGATCTTCGTCCAGTTGAAGAACCGCGCCGTCCATAGTTCGATGCGTGAGATTTCGGAACTGATCTACGAGACGTGTAAGACGTACCTCATCACGCAGGGCAAGTTCATTCTCCTGCTGTGGCTCTTCATCGGGGCCATCGTGACGGCCTACTTCGGCTGGCTCGCCGCGAGCGTTGACCCCGTGACGGGCGCAGAGACGCACGGCTTCCCGGCGCTGAAAGTCTTGATCATCCTGCTGTTCAGCCTCGTCGGCATCGCGGGCAGTTACGGCGTCGCGTGGTTCGGCATCCGCGTCAACACGTTCGCCAACTCGCGCACGGCCTTCGCCAGTCTCGCGGGCAAGCCGTTTCCGCTCTACTCGATCCCGCTTAAGGCGGGCATGAGCATCGGCATGATGCTCATCTCGGTCGAGCTTTTAATCATGCTCTTCATCCTTCTCTTCGTCCCGCGCGACTACGCCGGCCCCTGCTTCATCGGCTTCGCCATCGGCGAATCTCTCGGCGCGGCGGCCCTGCGCATCGCGGGCGGCATCTTCACGAAGATCGCCGACATCGGCTCTGACCTGATGAAGATCGTCTTCAAGATTAAAGAGGACGACGCGCGTAATCCCGGCGTCATCGCTGACTGCACGGGCGACAACGCGGGCGATTCGGTCGGCCCTTCGGCTGACGGCTTCGAGACCTACGGCGTGACGGGCGTCGCGCTCATCACCTTCATTTTGCTCGGCGTCAGGGATCAGGCGACCGTCGCCGTCCAGTTGCTCGTCTGGATTTTCGTGATGCGCGTGATGATGATCATCGCGAGCGCCATCGCCTACTTCATCAATGAAGCGATGGCGAAGGCACGCTACGGCAACGCCGACTCGATGAACTTCGAGAAGCCGCTCACCTCGCTCGTCTGGATCACCTCGATACTTTCCATCGTGCTCACCTACATCGTCTCGTACCTGATGGTGCCGACGCTCGGCAACGATACGAGTCTGTGGTGGAAACTGGCGACGATCATCTCGTGCGGCACGCTCGCAGGGGCGGTCATCCCCGAACTCGTCAAGGTATTCACCTCGACCGAGTCCTCGCACGTCAAGGAGGTCGTCATCTCGTCGCGCGAGGGCGGCGCGTCCCTCAACATTTTGTCGGGACTCGTGGCCGGCAACTTCTCTGCCTACTGGCTCGGCATCTCAATCGTCGCGCTGATGTCCATCGCCTACTACTTCTCGACGCTCGGCCTCGGCGCTTTGATGGTCGCCGCGCCGGTCTTCGCCTTCGGCCTCGTCGCCTTCGGCTTCCTCGGCATGGGGCCTGTGACAATCGCGGTTGACTCTTACGGCCCCGTCACGGATAACGCGCAGTCCGTCTATGAACTCTCGCTCATCGAGCAGATTCCCGGCATCCGCGAAGAGATCAAGCAGCAGTTCGGCACGACGGTCAACTTCGAGCGCGCCAAGCACCTGCTCGAAGAGAACGACGGCGCGGGCAACACCTTTAAGGCGACGGCCAAACCCGTGCTGATCGGCACGGCGGTCGTCGGCGCGACGACGATGATCTTCTCGATCATGATGACGCTCACCGAGGGGCTGACGGTTAACACTCAGAATCTCTCGTTGCTGCACGCCCCGTTCGTGCTCGGCTTGATCACGGGCGGCGCGGTTATCTACTGGTTCACAGGCGCATCTATGCAGGCCGTCACGACGGGCGCATACCGCGCGGTCGAGTTCATCAAACAGAACATCAAGCTCGGCGACGAGATTGAGAAAGCGTCCGTCGAAGACAGCAAGAAGGTCGTGCAGATTTGCACGGAGTATGCGCAGAAGGGCATGTTCAATATCTTCCTGACCGTCTTCTTCTCGACACTCGCCTTCTCCTTTGTCGAGCCGTTCTTCTTCATCGGCTATCTCATCTCCATCGCCATCTTCGGCCTCTATCAAGCTATCTTCATGGCGAACGCGGGCGGCGCATGGGACAACGCGAAGAAGATCGTCGAGGTCGAACTCCATGCGAAGGGGACGCCGCTGCATGATGCCTGCGTCGTCGGCGACACCGTGGGCGACCCGTTCAAGGACACGTCTTCGGTCGCGCTCAACCCCGTCATCAAGTTCACGACGCTCTTCGGCCTGCTGGCCGTCGAGTTGGCCGTCAGCTTAACGCGCAGCAACGACGGCGACCCGACGTTCACGCGCGTGCTGGCGCTCGTCTTCTTTCTCATCTCGATGTTCTTCGTCTGGCGCTCGTTCTACGGGATGCGCATCGGGACGGGAGGCGCGCTGGCGAACACCGGCGAGATGGGCACGGATCACGAGGCCGAACGGTTGGGCGCGGCGCGCGAGACTGCTCCGTCAACGGCGGCTGCGGGCG
>JBAVPI010000777.1:0-5184 GCA_049692915.1 Pyrinomonadaceae bacterium | reverse complement strand
GGATGGCGTCCGCGAGCGTGGGCGAGGGGGCGACGCTGCCCTCGAAGCAGTTCGTTAAGCCGTAGCCGACAAGGTCGGCGATGTCGGGGTCGAGTCCGGCGGCACAGCCGAGCGGTTGAATCTGGTCGGTGTTCCTGACGATGGCGACCTGTCCGCCGTCGTGACCGAGCTTGACGAAGTCGGCGAAAGGCAATGCGAGGTCGGGGGATGGAAGCGCCGCGCCGTCCGTGCCGCTGCTGCCGAATTGGACGAGGAAGTATTGACCGGGCGCGATGTTGATGAATCCGCCGGTGAAGAGCGCGAGGCTCGTGGCGGTCGTGATGTTGCCTTCGCGCGTGGTCATTTGCAGCGAGTAGCCGTTGAGACTGACCGGTGCCGTGCCGCGGTTGAAGAGTTCGACGTAGTCGTTACGGAAAGCCGCGCCCGTCTCTCCGCCGCGCGTGTAGATTTGGCTGATGACGATGTTGGGGGCGAACGTCTGCGCCGACGCAGGACGCGTCCGCGAAGTGAAAAGCCCTCCGCAGAGAACGGCGAGCGTCGTCGCAATCGTCAGCAGCTTGCGACGAGTCGAGTCGAATTTATTTGCGTGGCGAGGGGAATAGGACACGGTAAAACCTCTTTGATGATTAAAATCGGAAAAATTGCCGACGGGGGTTTTAAACAGGATAAGGCGCGAAAGCCGGAGTCCGGTACAGCAAACCCCGACGCGCGCGCCTTCGTTACTTAACTGGCGAAAAAATAGATGCGCCCGACGTTCGACGCGATGCCCCGCCGCGTGAAGTTAGGATGCGCAGGAACGAAGGAATCCACGCAGGCTAAAGCTAAACGAGCGACGTTTTTGTGAAGTCGGCCCGCCTCGCGCGATTAGCCGGGCGGGCGGCTCTCGATGCACACGGACTCCGGCTCTATCTATCCTACGAGGCGAAGCGGCGACGATATTCGTCCGAAGTGATAAAGGCTTTGACCATCTCGGCGGCGCGGAAATCTCCGTTGAACTCGTTCAATTTTCCGAGCCAGAAATTGTAGCCGTTGAAGTTCAGGCCCGGCTCCGGCGCGTCGTCGGGGTTGCGTCTGAGATAGCCGAAATATTGGATGAGGACGAAGGCGGGGTTGAACTCGCGCGACACCATGTCGGCGTCTTCGGCAACCGCTCTCAGAACCTGTGCGCGCGTCGCGCCCCTTCGCATCTCGGCCACGAGCGCGTCGCGTTCCGTCGGCGAGAGCACGCCGCCCGAACTCGTGTTGAGCTTGTCAACATACCCCTCCGGCGTCATCGAAGACGGGTACGCGCTCGTGAAGCGGGTGCGCGTGACGAACGAGTTGAAGTAGTTCTGCTTGTTCGTCTCCAACTGCGTTTCCCAACCCGTCGCGCCGACGACGACGTTCTGTCCGATCTGTTGCGTGTCGGGCGTGAATTCGGAGAGAAGCAGCGGCACGGGCTTGCCCGCGATGTTGCCGAAGGCTGACTTGTAGGCGCGATAGACAAGATAGCCCGTGCCCTGAAACTCGATGGAGAGGAAGAAGGCCGCAGAGGTGTCAATGCGCTTCACTTCGCGGCACTGCGCGTCCGCGCCGCACGATTCGACGTTGTTCGTCCAGAACTGGAGGCCCGCGGCATCAGGCTCGCGCGTGAAGAAGTCAACGTAGTGCTGCCGGACGTAGAAGCGCGACTCGTCAATAATGTTGGCGAACGAGGCGCAGGTCGAGAGCGAGCGCGCGAGGTTCAGACGCCCGCCGCTCGTCGTCTTGTCCACAAGGGCGGCGTCGGGGTCAACGTTGGTGATGAGCACGCCCTTGAGACCGGCGGTTGTCAGTTGACAGCGTGAAAGCAGGAGCGCCGCCGCGCCTGCCACGTGCGGCGCGGCCTGCGATGTGCCGCTGAAGCTGCCGTAAGCGCCGCCGCGCAACGTCGAGAAGATGCTCGCGCCGGGCGCGCCGAGATGGACGCTCGTCCTGCCCCAGTTCGAGAAGAAGGCGAGCGCGTCGCGGTTGTCGGTGGCCGCGACGGAGATCATACCCGGCGTCTTGTAGCTGCTCGGATAGGTGATGACTGTCTCGTTATCATGGCCGCCCAACTGGAAGCCGTCGTTGGCCGTGCCGTTGCCGGAGATGGCGACGAAGAGCATGCCGTTGGCTTCGGCGCGCTTGATCTCGTCGAGGAGCGATTGCGAGAACCCGCCCGCGAACCAACTATTATTCAAGACCTTGATGTTCGCCAGTCCCGACTGCTTGAGTTGGACGGCGACTTCGAGCGCGTCAATGGCGTCGGAGATGGTGCCGCCGTTATTGCTGTTCAGCCACTTGATGCCGAGGACATTCGTCTGCCAGTTAATGCCCGTCACACCCGTCCCGTTGTTGCCCGCCGCACCGATGATGCCGGAGACATTCGAGCCATGATTGTGATCGTCCGCCGGGTCGCAGGTGTTCGTAATCGTGTTGAAGCCGTGCGCGCCCGCGGGACAGTTGAAGGTTTGGCCGCCGAGCGTGACACTGAACGGACTCGGCGCAGACCAGACGTTGGGCGCGAGGTCTGGATGATTATAGTCAATGCCGGAGTCGAGGACGGCGATGACCTGATTGCGCGAGCCGGTAGAGATGTCCCACGCCTGCTGCGCGGAGATGTCCGCGCCGGGCGTACCCGTCTGCCCGCCGACGGTCTGTCCCGTGTTATGCAGACCCCACTCCTGCGACGCGTAGAACGAATCGTTCGGCGTGCCCCCGCCGTAGGCCAGATAGTCAGGCTCGGCGTATTCGACATCGGCGCGCGCCGAAAGCTCTTTGACGAGCGTCGCCGCGTCCTTGCTGCGCGAGTGGATGAGGCGTGCGCCCGCGCCGCCCACCTCCATGTCCGAGTCGGCATCCGTCGCCGCCTCGACCTCGCGCACACGCGAAGCCGTGTTCTTCCCGTCACGGAATTTCACGATGACGCGCCCCGCCGCGGCCTCCTGACCGTTGACCATCTCGACATCCACCTGCGCGCCCGTTGCAGCAGCCGCCGTTGCAGCAGCAGCGGCGCGCGTCCGCGTCGAAGACGCGAGCGGAAGGAACATGAGTCCGGTCAGGAGAATGAGTGTGAGTGTCAGGCTGATAAAAACTTTACGCATGATGATTCTCTTGTCTATTCGATAACTAAACGGGCGGCCCACCGTCTCCCCGTTACCTGTTCAAGCCAGACAACTGTGACACGGCGGCGAGTGAGCGTGTTGCTGCGAAGATCACGAGCGATGGCCGCTGTAAATTGTCGCGGCCATCGCTCTGCTGCTTTCGGAACGATGCTACTGCGTGGCGAAACGGTGGCGATATTCACCGGAGGTGATAAACGCCTTGACCATCTCGGCGTTAATGAAGTTGCCGCCGAACTGGTTAAGTTTACCGAGCCAGAAATCGTAGCCGTTGAAATTGTTGTCGGGCGCATCGTTCGGCGCGCGACGCAGGTAGCCGAAGTATTGCGTGAGAACGAAGGCGCGATTAAATTCCGCGCTCTGAAAGTCAGCGTCCTCGGCCACTTTACGCAGCACGGTGGCGCGCGTCTCCGAACCGTTCTGTAGCCCGTTGACGAGCGCGTCGCGTTCCGATGCCGAGAGCGCGCCGCCCGCGTTCGTGTTCAGTGCGTCAACGAACTGCGCCGCCGTCATGCTCTGCGGGTAGCGCGCCGCGAACTCCGGTCGCGTCACGAACTCGGAGGCGTACAAAGCCTTGTTGCTTTCAAGCAGGGCATCGGCTCCCGGCGCACCAATGACGACGCCGCGCCCGATGTCCTGCGTGTCGTGCCAGAACTCGCGGTAGGTCGGAAAACTACGCGGGCGCGAAGTGCTGTCGGGGTATGAAGCCTTGTAGAAGCGATAGACGAGAAAGCCCGTCTGTTGAAATTCAATCGAGAGATAGAAGGCCGCAGAGACGTTGATGCGATGAACTTCGCGACACTGCGCGTCCGCTCCGCAACTCTCAATCTGGTTCGTCCAGAAAGCGAGGCCGGACGAGTCCGGGTCGCGGCTCAGGAAATCCGCGTAATGCAGGCGGACGAAAGAGCCGGACGCATCAAGCGGATTCGGCGGCGCGGGCGCAGGATCACTCGATTGAATGTTGATCGTCATCACGCTCTGCGTGCCGAGCGCGCTGCCCACGGGGTAGCCGAGCGTGAGCGGGAAAGACGTGACGCCTTCGGTGAAAGCGTCGTCCGTGATGATGAGTCGGAAACTCTTGCGCGACTCTCCGGCGGCGAAGCGCAGCGTGCCGAGCGCGGTCGTAAAGTCGGTCTGCTCGGCGGCTGTACCGGTGTTGTTGGTGGCGTACTGCACGGTCGCGGGCGCACTCGTATCGCCTGTGCGCGTGACGAAGATTTCGACGCTGCCCGGCGTCTCCGCCGTATCGAGATGATCAACTTCAAACTGCACCGTGCTCGTCGGCGCGGGCAGGCCGCACACATGCACGGGCGACGCCATGCTGCGCGGAGAGGGCGTCGTCAGCGTGAAGTCCGAGACGTTGTTGTTCGTATCGTCGCAGCCCGAATTGTTTCTGACGGCGGCGTTCGTCACGACGGGCGCTGAAAAGGCCGCGCCGCCCTCGGAGCAAGTGGCGGTGCCGTAACCGAAGAAATCCACGAGGCTCGCGTCCACGCCGACGGGACAGCCTACCTTGACGAGAGCAGCGTTGCCTTTGCTCAATGCGACGCGGCCTGAGCCGCTGACGAGATTAATGTCCGGATTGCTGGCGTCAGGCGTCACGGGAATGAGCGCGCCGTTGTTGCCGCTGCTGCCAAATTGGTAGAGAACGTACTGGCCGGGATCAATGCCGATGCCGCCGCTCGATGAGACGAATCTGATCGCGACCGCGTCCACGACGGGGGGCGAGCCGGGAGGGCCGCCCGGCACGAGCGCCGTCAACGAGAGCGTGTATGCGGTGAGGTCTATGCGCACATTGCCGCGGTTAAAAATTTCAATAAAGTCGTTGCGGAACGTCGCGCCGGGTTCGCCGCCTCGCGTATAAATTTGGCTGATGACGAGATCGGGTGAGCCGGTCGTCTGCGCCTGCGCGGGCAGCGCGGACGAAGCGAGAGCGACGAGGAAAAAACAGCAGACGACAGCCGTGCGCATCAGCAACCCGCGTAACACGAGGCTGAAGCAAGATTCCGGGCGAGGGTATTGCATCACAAAAATCCTTTGCGAATGTTTAGTTTTTGACGGG
>JBAVPI010000776.1:0-5728 GCA_049692915.1 Pyrinomonadaceae bacterium | reverse complement strand
GCCACTGCCAACCCGCGAGCGCGCCGAGGACGCTCACGCCGCCGACGAGAAAGCTGCGCCGCGTCCTTCGTCTGAAGTTCGCTTCCGTCGCATCATCAACATCGCTGCCCGTGCCGCGCGGCGATGCTCGTTCCGTCTCAACGTCTCGCGGGCCGTCAACCGTCGCGGCTTCGTGTACGCGCTGTTTTTCGTCTTCGCTCATCGCGTCGCCTCCTGCACGGTCGCCTCTTCCGCATTGACGACTTCATAGCCCGACACCATCGAGCGGAAATTACTCCAGCCCGCTCTGGCGACCTGCAAGACGTGCACGACGAAGAACGCCACGTATCCGACCGTCAGCCAGAAATGCTCCCAGCGCGCCCACTCGTAACCGCCGAGCAGCGCCGTCAGCAGGTTGAACTGCGCCGGTTTGTAGATGGCGAGGCCGGTCAGCAGCGAGCCGCCGCCCATCAGGACGATGGCCGTGTAAGAGATTTTCTGCGCGCCGTTGTATCTCCCCTGCGGCGGTTTCTCGCGGCGCAGGTGTAGATCGTGGAGCGTGACGAGAAGCGCGTCGCGCAGAGAACGCGCGTCGGGCACGAGTTGCCGCCACTCGCCGGAGACGACCGTGTAGATAACGTAGAGCAGGCCATTGGCGGCGAAGAGCCACATGAAGAAGAAATGAAAGGCCATGCCTTCGGCGAGACGTTGGGACAGATTGAGCGCCGCAAAGAACCCCTGCGGAAACAGCTTGACGAGCGTGTGTTCGCCGACGCCGACGCGATAGACGCTATTGGCCCAGTAGATCAACAGCCCGCTCCAGATCATCACGCCGAGCAGGGGAAAGTTGATCCAGTGAAACCAACGGATGGCGAGCGGGTGCTTCTTCTCAAGACGTTTCATCAGGTTCTCTCCCAACCCTTCCGGTCGCCGCGCTACGATCCGTTCCCGACTTTTAGACGCTCGCCCGCCAGAGCGTGCGAGCGTCGCATCTTAAGCACCCACTTTATAAGAAGCCGCGGCGAGTATGCGCCGACTGCCGCGCTCTTGCGCGAAAACGACGACGCGCAAATTCTCGCGCCGCCAGTTCTTCGCCAGAGCGATGACCGGCTCGGCGTTGAATGCGCCGCCGCGCGCATCGGCGAGACTGCCGACGGTCGTCAGGCTGCGCACGACGCCGACGTGCGTGAGCTTTTGACCGGCGTTCTCGCCGCGCGACACGTCAGACGCGAGGCCGCTTTCAGTCACGGCCAGCAGCACATAGGCGTCGCCGCCGTCCGTTCCCTTAGGCAGGTTTTTGATGTTCAGGGCGAGTCGCAGACCCGTCGCCGGTTGCTCGGTCGCGCGCGTGATTTGAATTTCGGCCTTCGCCTCGCGTGCCGCTTTCGCGATGGCGTCCGCCGCGCGCCCGCTGTTGCCGCCCGGAAACTCCGTCACGCCGTCCACGATCATCTGCGGCGTATAGACGCCGTCCTTGCCGTAGGCTTCCGAATACTGACCCTGCCGCTCGCTGAACTCGTGCGACGAGAAAGGGTCTGACCAGCCGAGATAGTTCCAGTAGTCAACGTGCATCGCGAGCGGGATAATTTCCACCCCCGCGACGGGCTGCGTCCGGTCGAGTCTGGAGAGCAGGGCATCAGCCGGAGGGCAACTCGAACAACCTTCGGAGGTGAACAATTCGACGATGACGGGCACGGTCTTCGCCCCGCTGCCGCCACTTGCGACCGCACCGGCGGAGTCCGCGACCGCCGCAGAGGCATTGATGTCCGCGCCATCGTTAATTGAAGCCGTGGATGGACGCCGGGCCGCGTAAACGAACGCGGCGGCGGCGATGACGATGCAGCCGAAGAGAAGCGAGTAGAATTTCATCATATTTTCCTTCATGGAAGAGCCGCGCGCCGCGCAGTCTTTCACGCTCATGCCGTCTGAATGTTAGGGGCCGAATCTGAACCGGACTCGCACAACGATGCATCTCGCCGGGGCGTGATGCGCCGGAGTCGGATCGTCGAGCCTGCCCCTTCCAAGTATAATCCCACCGCCGACCCCGTTTATTCCCACTAATCGCGCGGCGATGAAATTAGTTTTTCCACTGATAATGCGTTGCGGGTTTGACGCGCTCGCGGGGCGCAATGTTGCTTCCCCCTGAATGGCGGCTATATATTGATTGCGCCGGGCCGGTTTTCGACGAGGACATGACCGTGGAACAGTCGTCTCATATCGAAGTTTACACCGACGGGCAGTGTCCACTGTGCCGCTGGTCGCGCGCGCGCGTCGAGCCGTTCGACCGCGAAGGGCGCATCGTGTGGTATGACCTGAACGACCCGGAATCGCTCAACCGCGCCGCGCCGCACACTTTCGCGGAACTGAACACGGAGATGCACGTCAGGCGCGCGGACGGAAGTTGGTCGAAGGGTTTTTACGGGTGGCTCGACGTGCTCCGTGTGCTGCCGCGCTGGCGCTGGCTGGCGGGCGCGTTGTCCGTGTGGCCCTTCACACGCCTCGGCCCCGTCTTTTACCGCTGGCTCGCGCAACGCCGCTACGCGCTGTTCGGCGTGCCTCCGCCCTGCGACCTCAACGGCGCGTGCGCGCTCCACAAGCCGAAAAACTAAGCCGGAATACCAAGCCAAAAAACTAGGCCGCAATACTCCTGTTTCGCGCTCCTTTGGAGCGCAGACACGGGCCACTCCGCACGGCTCGCGCGCATCTTATTAACGTGAAAATAAGTCTGTCTCAATGGGTCGGCGAGTGGCATGTGCGAGGCTTCGATGCGTCGGGGCCGCCACGGTTTCCGTCACTCGCGCAAAATGAAAACGCCGATTCCCATGCGTCAAACAGGGAACGAAAAAACATCATGAAGACGAAGAAAATTTATACCGCACTGGCAACAATTATTTTAACTTTCGCCGTCGCACTCGGCGCGTTGGCCGCGCCCGTTGCGGGACGCGACGAGAAGGATGGCGGCGAGACGAACGCGCGCGTGCGTGTCCCGCTCAATCTGGCGATCCTCATTCAGGACGATCTCGTCTCGCGCGTCGGCAATGAATTGAAGTTGACGCGCGAATTCATCAACGCGCTGCCCCAAGGCTCGCGCGTGATGGTCGGCTACCTCAGCGTCGGTACGCTGCGCGTGCGCCAGCCGTTCACGAACGATCTGGAGAAAGCGGGCAAGTCTCTGCGCGTGCCGCTCGGATCAACTGCGGCTGCGCCCTATAATCCTTACGTCGAAGTGCGCGAGGCGTTGAAAGCGTTCCCGACCGACGGAAGCAATCGCAACGTCGTGCTGCTCATCTCGGACGGCCTCGACGTGTCGCGCGGTTTCGACTTCTCGTCGTCGGTTGATTCGATTGACCTCAACCGCGCCGTGAGCGAGGCTCGCCGCCGCAACGTGGCGATCTATTCCTTCTACGCTCCGAGCGTCGGGCTGACGAGCTTTAACAGTCGGGCCGTCAGCTTCGGCCAGAGCGCGCTCAACCGCATCTCGAACGAGACGGGCGGCACGGCGTTCTTTCAGGGGACTGATTTCGTCACCTTCAACGCTTACTTCAAGAGCTTCAGCAAGGCCATCAACCGGCAGAACGCGACGGCCTATTAATCCTCGCCGTGTCTTCGGAATTCGTTCCGCAACAAGCGCCGCCTTACGAGTGATTAACTCCGGGGCGGCGCTTCTTTTTCTTTCACCGTCGCGCCGTCGAAAATTCTTTCACCGGCGCGTCGTCGAAAAAACATTTTGTCGGGCGGCGAGGTGTGATGTTAAAGTTAACGCCCGCGCGATCTGTCTTCCGTCTGCGGATAAGGGCGGACGCGCCTATCTACACTCGCGATGAAGAAAGCACATTCGGACGAGTATTGCCTGATTGTCGAGGGGGCTTACCTGACGGAGCCTGAGGCGGAGCACGCCCTACGCGACCCCTTCATCGAAGACTGGGTTGAGCAGACCGGGCACTTTCGCATTCACAATCTCGGCGAGATGGTGATCGTGCCGGGCGTCACGCTCGCCCAACTCGGCATCGTCATGCTCGAAGAAGAGTTGTTCGAGATCGCCAGCATTGACCCTGAGCACCCGCTCACCCAACACAAGGCGCGCGGCGTCGCCGAAGCGTTGGGGCGGCAGGGAATGTTTGAAGAGATCAACGTAGAACCGCGCGCCCTAGATGCGGAAGACGTGGATTAGAACTGGCCGGACAAAGACTTCGTGCGACTCGCCTGCCCGTGCACAGGTCTGCACTTTGATGGTAAATTCGCTTCCCGAACAAAGTAAGGCGGAATTTCTTGACGCGCGCGTGCGCATCGTTGTCGGCGACATCACGACCGAGCGTGTGGACGCGATTGTGAACGCGGCCAACTCGTCTCTGCTTGGTGGAGCGGGCGTGGACGGGGCGATTCATCGAAGGGGCGGCCCCTCGATTCTGGAAGCGTGTCGGGAGATACGACGCACGCTCTACCCCGACGGACTGCCTGCGGGCGAGGCCGTCATCACGACTGCGGGCGCATTGCCCGCGCGCTACGTGATTCATACGGTCGGCCCCGTCTGGGGACAGTCGGGCGGGCGCGAGGCGGAGTTGCTGGCCGCCTGCTATCGCAACTCGTTGAGGCTGGCGGTCGAGCACGCGCTCGCGTCCGTCGCGTTCCCCTTTATCTCGACCGGCGCATACGGCTATCCGCGCGAAGCGGCGTCGGTCGTCTCGTCGGGCGCGATAGAGAGTTTTCTGCGCGGCGAAGAAACTTTGCGCGAAGTACGTCTGGTCTTCTTTTCGCAGGACGATAAAAACATTTTCTTGCATAATCAAAAATTCGACGCGTGAGCATGGCGTGCGACGGCACTCGGACAAGACGGACGACGTTTTTCTGCTCCACAGCGTCCGCTGAAATGTCCGCCTAAGTGTCCGCCGGTTGTCGTGCGCCGCCCGCACGTCAGGAGAGGGTTGACGAGTTTAAGCGATGGTTCAAGCGATGAGAGAAACAGAGGTACGGACGGCGAGTGAGCGGGATCGTGCTTTGCCGGAAACGATAGAGTCTTTGGAATGTCTGTCGTGGAACTACTGGTGGAGTTGGTCGCCGGACGGGCCGGAAATCTTTCGCGACCTCGACCCGGAACTGTGGGAGGCTTGCGAGCACAACCCGCGCGTCCTGCTGGCGAGAACGTCCGAAATCAACCTGACGCGGATGGCGACCGAGCCGCTCTACATCGAACGCGTGCGCCGTCTCGCCGCGAATTTCGACGCTTACATCAAGCCTGCCGCGCAGACGTGGGCCGCGCGACGCGCCGCAGCCATCACGCGCGAGCGTCCGGTCGCATACTTCTGCGCGGAGTTCGGCGTGCACCATTCGCTGCCGCTCTATTCGGGGGGGTTGGGCATCCTCGCGGGCGACCATCTCAAGTCGGCGAGCGACCTCGGCCTGCCGCTCGTGGCCGTCGGGCTGCTCTATCACCACGGCTATTTTCGTCAGCGCCTGAGCCGCGAAGGGTGGCAGGAGGAGAGCTACCGGCAGATTGACGTGGACGAGTTGCCGCTTCGACTCGTGCGACGTGAAGACGGCACGCCCGTCCACATCGAACTGGAGATGCGCGGGCGCACCGTGCGCGTCGAGGCGTGGCGCGTGGATGTCGGGCGCGTGCCGCTCTATCTGCTCGACACGAACGTCGAGGAGAATCACGAGATTGATCGTCTCATCACGGGCCACCTCTACGGCGGCGACCGCGAGACGCGTTGCGTGCAGGAGATGGTGCTCGGCATCGGCGGCGTGCGCC
>JBAVPI010000775.1:0-2321 GCA_049692915.1 Pyrinomonadaceae bacterium | reverse complement strand
TGCCCTTGAGGTCAAACGCCTGCGCGCCGTCGTAAGCACCATTGATCTCGCGCGACGTGCCGACGGCGACGATGCGCGCGCCGTCAATCGCCACGGCCTCCGCCAACGTGCCGCGCGTATCGGCTGTGAAAATTTTGCCGTTGAAGAGGACGAGGCTGACCTTGCGTCGCTGCGCGTGCGCCGCGCGCGAGCCGTGCGCAAGGAAGATGAGTGAGAGAACGAGCGTCAGAGAAAGAAGCGAACGTGTGTGCATGGTTTGAAACCGGCGTCGGACGGACGTTGAAAAGGAGTCTGGAAATCGTCGGCTGTTATACCATCTACAGCCGTTGCATATGAAGATTCAGCATTATCTCATGTGCTTCCGGGTTAAATGTGCATGGTATTATCGCGTCGGCGTCTCAAAAAAAACAACAGTTAAGGAGCAGTCAATATGGATGAAACAGCAAGTAATTCTGCTGAACCATTGACTCCTGAGCAGAGACAATCTCTGATGCTCGAATACAAAGCCGCGCAGGACATGTTGAAGCACTATGATTCGTTGAACTGGCAGATCGGCTCGATTCTGATTGCCGGCGTTACTGTTTTGACGGGTCTGGTCATTAACAAGGATACCATCATGTTAATGCGCGCCAACAAGCCGCTGGGATTTTCCATCGCAGCAGGGGTAGTCTTTTTCTCTGGAGTCATTCTGTACACGTGGCTCCAATGGTTCACCCGCCACCGCGATTTATATAATTTCAGAAATGAAGTCCTGCATCGAGTTGAGCAGAGACTCCACATGTATCACTTCCTGAAGGTCGCCCACATTAACCTGCCGCAGAATGATGAGTTCAAAACACTATGTCTGGAAGAGCAAGAGGAAATAATACAAACACTGGAGAAAGCGAAGGGAAACGCCGGTTACGGTTTGCGAGGCAAAGGCAAATTTGCGCCGTTTTACAAACAGGAAAAGCTTAACCGCCCGTCCGGCCACGCTCTTGCGCGGCGTCTTGTGTGGATGATAATCATCATGCAGGTCGCTCTATTCACGGCCATCTTGTTTGTGCCGGAGGCAAAACCTCCCATCACTAATACTGCTCCCGATAGTTCGCAACCCACCACAACTCCGTCACCCGCGAGCGCTCATTCCACACCCATTGAGGACATGCGCTGAGTGCATTTTCGAGCACGTCCATCGAGGCCGCGAACTGCCGCCGGATGATTGCGCCCCGGTTGGTATCCACTTCAAACCTCGCTTCTACGATCTCTTAAGGACGCGCCGCATCGCTCACCGTCTCAGACGCGTCGTGAAAGATATCTACGGCCAACTCGCGCGCCGTGGGCGGTGGCACGCGTAGCCATTGCGGACTGCCCGTCGCGGTCGCGCGCAAACTCGCGGGGCCGGGTCGGAAACGCGCCAGCAGTTCGGGCGTGAGCGTCGTCTCGAACGAGGCGCATTGCGGGCGCGGGTCAATCGCGGCCAGATAATTCTTCGGCACTTCGCGCGTCGCCAGCGTTTCAGTGTGCGCGCCCTGAATTATCTCGACGCGCACTTGAACATACGCGCGCCCAGACGTGATAGCCGAAGTCCGCACGATTGCCCCGCCGCGCAACACACTCTCGTTCGTGCTGATGTCCAATTCGCGCACCTGAACATACGCGCGATAGCCGGACAGCATCGCGATGAGAAAGGCGAAGGCGAGAAACGCCGCCGCCGCTTTTTTCAAGATGGCGATGGAGCGCGGCTCGCGTGTGATTTGACTGTCGAACAGGCTTCCGGTCATAGGGGCGTCACGGAATTGATGGTGGCCGGAGTCTCAAGCTTTGCGCGGACTCCGGCGCTCGCGTGCGCGGTGGCCGTCGAACTTCACGCGCTCTGATGTTTCACGCTGTAAGTGACGAGCACGCAGCCGTTCGAGAAGGTCTGGCAGTCGAGCAGTTGCAAATCAATCTGCCGCGTCATCTCGTGAAAGAGCGGGATGCCCGCGCCGAGCAGCACCGGATGAATGTTGAAGCTGACCTCGTCAATCAGGTCGGCCTCGAACAGCGTTCGGGCAAACTCGCCCCCGCCCATCACGCAGATGTCTTTGCCCGCTTCGTTCTTGAGTCGCCCGACGAACGCGGCGGCATCTTCCGAAACGATCTCGATTGAATCGTCCGCGTCCGGCGCGAGCGTGCGCGAAAAAACGTAGGTCTTAAAGCCGTGGTAAGGGTTACTCCGGCCCTTGCTCATGCGGCACCCGACCTCGTAAGTTTTGCGTCCCATCAGCACGGTGTCAACGGTCTTCCAGAACGCCGCGGTGACTTTGGCCGTCTCGTCCGTCCACATCAGCCAGTCAACC
>JBAVPI010000774.1:0-7950 GCA_049692915.1 Pyrinomonadaceae bacterium | reverse complement strand
CGTCACGCTCTGGAAACCGATTAAATCCGGCGTGTAGAACCGGCGCGATAAACGTGTGCACTCGATCAGTCATCCATCCGCTTTCACTTTTTTTCGTTGACGGTAACGGTATCCGTCGTTGGCGGGTTGCCGCTCGCTGTCGGAACGTGCGGCAAGCCTCGGCCCGGTTGCGAGTTTGAGTTGTGAAGGACGTGCCCTGTGAGGGAAACCGCGACGCCTCCACATCATCTCCGTCGTCTGGTTTTCGGGACAAGGGGACGACACAAGGGAGGACAAGCGGCTTTGAGCGGCCTCGATTTTATCCTTCGGGTCTCCGCCCACATCCTTGCTCTTGCGCGGCGCAGTCACCTATAATCCGGCGCGCTCGCGGTTTGCTGCGCACTAAAGCGCGAGCGTAGAATCATCGCCATGAGTTTCCCTAAAATTCGCCTGGTCGTCGCGGCCTTGACGTTCGTCTTCGGAGCGTCGCTTGACGACTACATGCGAAGCCCGTCGGGTGAAACTACTGACTGCTATTGCACAAGCGCGAAGTGCCGCATCGTTTTCATCACCGACCATCCCATCGCCTCTTTAACTCATCCAGTAGAAATTTACGACATGATCGCGACTGCGCGCTGGCTCGACTAGCGCGCGCGGTTCGAGTGTGGGAGTGTGAGCGTAGCCTTATGGTCTATCTTAAACAGCAGCGTCCCGAAAAAGTGACCGCGCCCTCTTTGCGTGCGAGCAAGGAGCGCGGCGAGCGTCTGGTCTGCCTGACCGCCTACGACTACCCGACCGCGCGCATCGTTGACGAGGCCGGAACCGACATCATTCTCGTCGGCGACTCTCTCGGCAACGTCGTCCTCGGCTACGACAGCACCGTGCCCGTCTCGCTCGAAGAGATGATTCAACACACGCGAGCCGTGCGCCGCGGAGTCGAGCGCGCACTGCTCGTCGCCGACATGCCCTACGGCACTTACCACACGGGCGCGGAAGATGCGGTGCGCGCCGCGCTCCGGCTCGTCAAAGAGGGCGGCGCGGAGGTCGTCAAGCTTGAAGGGGGGCGCAATCGTCTGGATGTCGTCCGTCGTCTGATTGACGCGGAGATTCCCGTGATGGGACACATCGGGTTGACGCCGCAATCGCTGAACAAGCTCGGCGGCTATCGCCTGCAAGCGAAGACGGCGGACGCGGCGCGCTCGCTCGTCGAGGATGCGCTTGCGCTCGAAGAAGCGGGCGTCTGCTCTCTGGTGCTCGAAGTCGTGCCGCGCGAGATCGCGCGCCTCGTCACAGAGAGCGTTAAAGTTCCCACCATCGGCATCGGCGCGGGCGATGCCTGCGACGCGCAGATACTCGTCCTCCACGACATGCTCGGACTCTCTTTCAGCCGCACGCGCCCGCGCTTCGTCCGCGAGTACGTCAACCTGCGCGAAACCATCACCGACGCCATCAGCCGTTACGCCGAAGACGTGAGGTCGGGCGCGTTCCCCGCCGAAGCCGAGTCTTACCCGCTCCCAGCTGATGCGGCTGCCGAACTGCATGCCGACGCCGATAAAGGCGCGGACAAGAAAGTGGACAAGCCCTGAACTTGCGAATCGTCAATCCTGAAGCGCGAGTAAATAGAAGGCGGCTTCCCGTTCTTCACGCTTGAAGATTGACGATTCACTTTCTCATTATGGAAATCATCAATCGCCGTCAACGCATGGCATCCGTGGCGCGCAAGCTGCGACGCGAAGAGGACAAGACCATCGGGCTGGTGCCGACGATGGGCGCGCTGCACGATGGACACCTGAGTCTCGTGCGTGAAGCGCGAAGGATGTGCGACATCGTCGTCGTCTCGGTCTTCGTCAACCCCGCGCAGTTCGGCCCCGGCGAAGACTACGCGCGCTACCCGCGGGACTTGACGAGAGACACGACGCGCCTCGCCGATTACAACGTGGACTACATCTTCGCGCCCTCGGTCGAAGAGATTTACCCGAAAGGCTTCTCCACCTACGTCACCGTCGAAGGACTCTCCGACCCGCTCGAAGGCGCGTCCCGGCCCGGCCACTTCCGTGGGGTCGCAACCGTTCTGGCCGTCCTCTTCAACACCGTCCGCGCCGACTTTGCCTACTTCGGCCAGAAGGACGCGCAGCAAGTGCTCGTCGTCAAACGACTCGTGCGCGACCTCGCCTTCGAGACGGAGATCGCCGTGCTCCCGACGGTACGCGAAGAGTCGGGCCTCGCCCTCTCGTCGCGCAACGCCTATCTTAAGACGGAAGACCGGCGCGCCGCCGCCATCCTCTACCGCGCGCTCTCGCAGGCCCGCGAGGTTTATCTGGAAGGCGAGCGCAACGCACGTCGCATGGCCGAAGTGGTGCGCCAGCAGATCGAGCCGGAGTCGCGCGCGCGCCTCGAATACATCAGCGTCGTGGACGCCGAGACGATGGAGAAGCTCGACAAGATTACGGACGACCGGCCCGTCCTCATCGCCCTCGCCGCCTACTTCGGCAACACGCGCCTGATAGACAACATCATCCTTCAACCCGCACGTCAGAAGGCCCGCGCAGGCGCTGAAACATAAATCAGCTTTATTCTTAAGACGGCCTCAAGCAGTCCATCGTCCCTCAAGTTTCCTCAACTCATCGCGAAGGCGTCGCCCGATTTCGTCAGACACGTCTAAAACTGCTATTATTTCTCGTCCCCGCACAAGAGGCTCCCGGACGGATTTTCGTCAACAAATCGAACAAGACCACGAAGGCCCGCACCGCTTCGGCCTCTGCGGAAATTGACGGCGAGGGCGGGGCGCACGCGCATGCACGTCGTGTGCGGATTCGGAAGATGATTCAAAGCATGAAACAGAAAGCCCACATCGAATTTAACGTCAACGGCGAATCCTTCGAGGTCGCGTTCGCGCCGCACAAGACGCTGCTCGAAGTCCTGCGCGAGGACATGAACCTGATGGGCACAAAGCACGGCTGCGAACTCGGCGAGTGCGGGACGTGCGCCGTGCTCGTGGACGGGCGCTCCGTGCTGTCGTGCCTCATGCTCGGACTCGACGCCGAAGGCCGGAGCGTCGAGACGGTCGAAGGCATGGAGACGAGTGCGGGGCTGCACCCGCTGCAAGAGACCTTCGCCGACCTCGGCGCGGCGCAGTGCGGCTACTGCACGCCCGGCTTCCTGCTCGTCGCCAAAGAACTGCTCGCGGCCAATGCGACCCCCTCGCGCGAAGAGATCAAGGAAGCCTTAAGCGGTAATCTCTGCCGCTGTACGGGCTACATCAAAATCTACGAAGCGGTCGAACTCGCGGCGGCGCGGATGCGCGGCGAAACGTTGGAGCTACCGAGAGAGAGTGTCTATGGCTACGAATAAGAACGGCAACAAATTCAAACGCGGCGACAACACAGAGGGTGACCACGGCGCGAGCGGCGAGACGAAAGACCTCAAGGTTATCGGTAAGCCGTTTCGCAAAGTTGACGCGCGGGCGAAGTGCACGGGACAGACGAAGTTTGCCGACGACATCGTGCTGCCGCGCATGCTCTACGCGAAACTTTTGCGCTCGCACGAGCCGCACGCGCGCATCGTGAGCATTGATACGTCGCGGGCCGAAGCGTTGCCCGGCGTCTTCGCCGTCATCACGGGGAAAGATTTGCCCATCTCATACGGCATCCTCCCCGTCAGTCAGGACGAGCACCCGCTCTGCACGGATCGCGTGCGTTTCATCGGCGACCCGGTCGCGGCGGTCGCTGCCGTTGACGAAGACACGGCGTTCGACGCGATGAACTTGATCGAAGTCGAGTACGAAAAGTTGCAGACCATCACGAGCATCGAAGAGGCCGTGATGATTAACGAGCCGCGCATCCACGATTACGGCGATGAGGGCAACGTCCACAAAAAAGTTCATCTCGAATTCGGCGACCTCGAAGAGGGCTTCGCCTCGGCAGACCTCGTGCGCGAGGACGTGTTCTTCTACGAAGGCAACACGCACCTGCCTTTGGAGCAACACGCGGCGGTCGCTCACTACGATTCCGACAACAAACTGACGCTCTGGTCTTCGACGCAGACGCCGCACTATGTTCACCGCGCGCTCGCCAAAACTTTAGGGATGCGGCCCGCGCATATTCGCGTCATCGCCACGCCGAACGGCGGCGGTTTTGGCGGCAAGAGCGACCCCTTCAACCACGAGATAGCCGTCTGCGAACTCTCGCGTCGCACTCGCCGCCCCGTCAAAATCACTCTGACGCGCGAGGAAGTTTTCTACTGTCATCGCGGGCGTCATCCCGTGCTGATGAAGATCAAGACCGGCGTTAAAAAGGACGGCGCGATCACGGCGATGGATTTCGAGACGTTCCTCGACGGCGGCGCATACGGCTCTTACGGCGTCGCTTCGACGTTCTACACCGGAGCGCTCCAGACCGTCACTTATGAAGTCCCGCGCTACCGCTTCAAGGGTCTGCGCGCCTTCACCAACAAGCCGCCGTGCGGCCCCAAGCGCGGGCACGGCACGCCGCAGCCGCGCTTCGGACTCGAAGTGCAAATTGACAAGATCGCCGAAGAACTCAAGCTCGACCCGGCGGAGATGCGCCTCAAACACCTCGCGCCCGCAGGCTCCGTGACGGCGAACTACCTGCGCATCGGCACGATGGGTCTGGGCAAGTGCATCGAGAAAGTCGTCGCGGGTTCCGACTGGAAGAACAAGTTTAGAAAACTCCCTTACGGCAAAGGCATCGGCCTCGCGTGCAGTTCCTACATCTGCGGCGCGGGGCTGCCGATCTACTGGAACAACATGCCGCATAGCGGCGTCCAACTCGGACTCGACCGGCAGGGCGGCGTCCGCGTCCAGTGCGGCTCGACCGACATCGGGCAAGGCTCCGACTCCGTCCTCGCCTATGTCGTCGCCGAAGTCTTAGGGATTGACCCATTCGACATCCGCGTCCTGACCGCCGACACGGATTTGACGCCCGTGGATTTGGGGAGCTATTCGAGCCGCGTCACGCTGATGACCGGCAATGCCGCTTTGCAGGCCGCCGAACGCGCGCGCGAACTTTTGACAATGGCCGTCGCGGAAAAACTGGGCGTGCCGGTCGAGAACCTTTCGTTCGCCGAACGCCGCGTCTTCGACGTGGAGAACCCGGAGGTGGGCGTCACCTTTGCCGAAGCGGTCGTGCTCGCCGAATCGAAGTTCGGCACCATCGGCACGGTCGGCTCTTACACTCCGCCGCGCTCGCCCGGTCATTTCAAGGGAGCGGGCGTCGGCCCCTCGCCCGCTTATAGTTACTCTGCCGCCGTCGCGGAAGTGGACGTAGATGCAGACACGGGCATCGTCACGGTCGAACGCGTCTGGATCGGCCACGACATCGGCAGGAGCATCAACCCGATGCTCGTCATGGGACAGGTCGAGGGCGGCGTCTATATGGGTCTGGGCGAGGCGCTGATGGAGGAGATGATCTACCGCGCCAACCGCAACGCCGTGCATAAGTTTCCCTCGATGCTCGAATACAAGAGTCCGACGACGATGGAGATGTGCGACGTGAAGACGTATCTCATCGAAGACGCCGACCCGAACGGCCCCTTCGGTGCGAAGGAAGTGGGACAGGGGCCGCTCCTGCCCGTGATGCCCGCGGTCGCGAATGCCGTTTACGATGCCATCGGCGTGCGCGTGGACGAAGTGCCGATCACGCCCGAAAAAGTCCTCGCGGCCCTCAAGGCCAAGGCCAAAGGGCAGGAAGCACGCTTCGGCCCCAAGGGAGTCCCCGCCGTCCAATGGCCCGACGCCCTCAAGGTGCTGACGCCCGCCGAAGGCGGCGACGGCAAAGAGATGCCGCGCGTGGCGATTCATTCGTGACGCGACTTAAGGTATGAAACTACCCAATGCTGAACACGCGGTTGTTGATATTAAAAAGCTACGTGATTACAGCTTGAATCCGAATCATCCTGAAGGAAAGCACAAAGCGCGAGTATTTTCAGAGAAATTAGGCTTAAGAGCGGACGATGCGGAGCGTTTGCGCCAGTTAGTGCTGAAAGCCATTTTGACAACAGAGGCAACGGTACAATCGCCTACGTCCTATGGACAAAGATTTGTCGTAGATTTTCAGGTCGGGCGGGAAGAGCGTTTCGTAGTATCCCTTGTCACGGTACGCTCCGCATGGATTATCAGGAACGATGAAGATTTCCCTCGCTTGACGACGTGCTTCATCCCGTAAAGGAGATTTTGAAAAATGGATGAAATGAAATTGCTTGACGTAGTAGCGCTGACTGAGAACCTCCAATCAGAAGGCTTGCGGCGCGGCGAGGTCGGGACGATTGTCGAGCAGTGGGCTGATGGCGTCTTTGAGGTCGAGTTCAGTGACGACTCAGGCCAAGCTTACGCATTCGCCTCCATTCCAGCCAACAAATTAATGAAACTCTATTTCCGTAAAGACGAGGCTGCTTGAAGTAAAAGCAACTTAATCCTGCAAGCCCGCCGAAGGCGGCGACAGGCGCGAGATGCCGCGCGTGGCGATTCATTCGTAGTCACAGGCAGAGGTGGCAGTCGTTTCCTCGCTAAGGCGCGGCGAAGGCTTCAACAAAGACAGGAAATATCAGACCGTTATGATGCGACTTCCGAAATTTAGTTATCTCGTCCCGCAGACCGTCCGCGACGCGGCGAAGATGAGGGGCGACGCGGGCGTGGCGGGGCAGTTCGTCGCGGGCGGGACGGATTTGTACCCGAACATGAAGCGGCGGCAGCAGACTCCGCAGACGGTCATTTCGCTGGGGGGTCTGAAAGAGCTTCAAAGCATAGAGGGCGACGGGCGCGAGGGCTTGCGAATCGGCGCGGGCGTGTCGCTCACAGACATCGTGGAGCACAGGGTCGTCAACCGCGATTACCCGGCGCTGGCGCGTGCAGCGCGTTTGATCTCGACGCCGACTTTACGGAACATGGGGACGATTGGCGGAAACCTGCTGCTCGACACGCGCTGCAACTATTACGACCAAAATTACGAGTGGCGCAAAGGCATAAATTTCTGTTTGAAGAAGGACGGCGACGTGTGCTGGGTCGCGCCCGGAAGCGAAAAGTGCTGGGCCGTGCAGTCGTCAGACCTCGTGCCTTTGATGGTCGCGCTGGGCGCGCGAGTGCGTCTCGTCTCGACCGTGGGCGACCGGATGGTGACGGCGAAGGGTCTCTATAACGACGACGGCATAGACTATCTGCACAAGCGGCCCGAAGAGTTGTTGACGGAGATACACCTGCCGCCCGTCAACAACTCGCGCGCGGTTTATAAAAAGTTGCGGCGGCGCGGCGCGTTCGACTTTCCGGTGCTCGGCGTGGCGGCCTCCATCCACCTCGACACGGACGGCGCGGTGCGGGAAGCCAAAGTTATCTTGGGCGGCATCGCCCCTGCCCCTGTGGAGGTCGAGGCGGCGGGCGCGGCGCTCGTCGGCGCTCCGCTCGACGAAGAGAGGATGCGGCAGGCGGCTGAAGCCTGCTACCTGAAAGCGCGCCCGCTCGACAACACAGACCACCTGATGAACTATCGCAAGCAGATGGCGCGCCCGTTCGTCCTGCGCGCTCTTGAAGAACTGAGTCGTTCTTTGTAGTGAGGGAAGAATTAACAGGGATGGACAGGATAGACAGGATCAAACAAGAATGATGAAGGCCGCAACGACGGACGCGGGATGAAAGACAGACTGCAAGCAGTTCCACGTTCAACATTCGACGTTCAGCATTCGACGTTCAGCATTCATCGTTCCTTATTTCCTTCATCCTGTTCATCCTGTCCATCCTTGTTAATAATTTTTAGATTGTGAACGCAGTTGCCGCCATCATTCTCGCCGCCGGACGCTCGCGGCGCATGGGCGCGTTCAAGCCTCTGCTGCCCTTCGGCGGACGGACGGTCGTCGAAGCCTGCATCGAGAACTTGCGCGCGGCGGGAGTTGCGGAGATAGTCGTCGTGCTCGGCCACCGCGCCGCGGAGTTGCGTGTGCTGTTGTCCCCGCTGCCCTGCGTCC
>JBAVPI010000773.1:0-4612 GCA_049692915.1 Pyrinomonadaceae bacterium | reverse complement strand
CGTCGAGATCGTAGAGGTCGCCGCGTGAACAAGCTTCCGGTGATTTCCGGTGCAGACTGTGTGAAGGCTCTCGAAAGGGCCGGCTTTATTGTTTACCGGCAGCGCGGAAGCCACATCGTCCTCGTCAGAATACAACCCCCAGCACAGACAACGATCCCCAATCATAGAGAACTGGATCGAGGCACGCTCCGTGCAATCATCCGGCAAGCGGGATTGACGGTTGATGAGTTCGTGGCCTTACTCTCACAATAACAATCAAAATATAAAGTGATGGTTCAGCGTTTGAGCCAGCCGAAGAGTCCGTGGATGATCGTCTCGCGGTTCTCTTCGTAGATGGCCTTTGTGATGGGGATGGACATCGGGCAGACCTGTACGCAGTTCTGCGCGTTGCCGCAGTTGGTGATGCCGTCTTCGCCCATGATGCCGGAGAGGCGGTCGTCGCGCGTGATCTTGCCCGTCGGGTGCATGTTCTGGTAGCGCACCTGCGTGATGGCCTGCGGGCCGATGTATTGATCTTCGTCGTACTGCGGGCAGGCTTCGAGGCAGCAGCCGCACGTCATACAGCGCGAGTAAGCGTAACGCTCCGCCACGTCCTCCTGCGACATCTTCGGGCCGGGGCCGAGGTCGTATGTGCCGTCAATCTCGATCCACGCGTGCACCTGCTTGAGATGGTCGAACATTCGCGTGCGGTCAACGATGAGGTCGCGCACGTTCGGGAACTTCGTCATCGGCTCAAGCGTGATCGGCTGCTCCAACTGATCCACGAGCGCCGAGCACGACTGCCGCACCCTGCCGTTGATGACCATCGTGCAGATGCCGCACACCTGCTCCAGACAGTTCATCTCCCAGACGGGCGGCGTGGTTGGCTTGCCGTCCTTCGTGACGGGGTGCTTCCTGATCTCCATCAGGCACGAGATGATGTTGAGGTTCGGGCGATAGGGAATCCGAAACTCTTCCCAACGCTGCTCGCCGCCGAGTTTCTCTCGACGCTTGATGCGCAGTTCGACGTGCGTGGGCGGTGTCTTCGCCGGTTGATGTTGAACGTCATGCGTGCTGCTGCTGGCCTGTGTGCTCATAAAATTATTCCCAGACAACCTTGTCATAGACCGCGCTCAAATTTAGAGAGCATTCGATTGAAGGCAGCATCAGCGAACTCTCCGCGCCGATGGTCGCCTGATATGTCCAACGTTCGCCCGATTCCCTGACGAACTGTTCGATGACGGGCCTGTCCTGCGCGACGAGCAGATATTCTCTTAACGAGTCGAGACGCTGGTACGCTTGAAACTTCGCACCACGGTCGAATGATTCTGTGCTCGGCGAGAGGACTTCGACGATGAGCAGCGGGTTAAGAATGATGTCCCTGCGTTCGTCGTGAAATTGCGGCTCGCCGCATACCACGGTCACGTCCGGGTAGAAGAACTGGCGCGAATTTGCGAGTCGAACTTTCATCTCATTCGAGAGCACATCGCACTTACGACCGCGCAGTTGATTGCCCAACTCGATAGTTATACCGGTGACGATTCTAATGTGATTAATGCTCGCGCCGGTCATCGCGTACACGACACCATCCAGATACTCGCTCTTCGTGTCCGACTCGCGTTCGATTGCGAGATACTCGTCCGGCGACAGGTATGATGTGGGCTGCGTTGACATGACCTTTAATCTTTCTTCAATGCCGCTGACTACACATCCTTTCCGCCCGCGTCTTCGAGCGGCTTGTCCTGCTCGCGTCTGGTTTCGGCCTCGCCCTGATTCACGTCCCTGATCTGCTCCTTGTTCTGTCCCCAGACGGTCGGGCCGGACAAGTCGTTCGGCTTCTGTTCCCAACCATCTTCCGGCACTTGCTGCGCTCCGTCCTTCGGCGGCAGGCCCGACGTTGAAGCGCTCGCGGCCACTGTCTCGGCCACCTTCTCCTGTTTGTTGTGGCTGTAATCGCGCACGCGCGGTTCGAGGAGCGATACATCCACCTCTTCATACGAGAGCACCGGCCCTTCGCCGGAATACTCCGCAATCGTCGTCTTGAGAAATTTCTCGTCGTTGCGCTTCGGAAAGTCAGGCTTGTAATGCGCGCCGCGCGACTCGTCGCGATTGAGCGCGCCAAGCGTGATGACGCGGGCCAGCGCCAGCATGTTCTTCAACTGACGCGCGTGCGGCAGCGACTGCGTCGCCCACATATTCGAGTCGTTGATGGAGAGACGCTGGTAGCGCTCGGACAGTTCCTGCAACTTCTCGTCCGTCGCTTTGATGCGGTCATTGTAGCGAACCACGGTCACGTTGTCCGTCATCCAGTTACCCATCTCTTCGTGGATAACGTATTGATTCTCCGTCCCCGTCTGCTTGATGAGCCGGTCGTTGATCTCCTGCTGCCGCTTCAACTCGTCGTCGTAAATCTTCGACGTGTCCGCCCCGTTGCGCCGCACGTTCTTCGCGTACTCGATGGCGGCGGGCGCGGCGATGAAGCCGCCGTAAACGCAACTGAGGAGCGAGTTCGCGCCGAGCCGGTTTGCGCCGTGAATTGAGTAGTCGCACTCGCCGGCGGCGAGCAGGCCCGGAATGTTCGTGCGCTGGTCGTTATCCACCCAGAGTCCGCCCATCGAATAATGGACGCCGGGGAAGATGCGCATCGGCACGTGGCGCGGGTCGTCGCCGACGAACATCTCGTAGATTTCCAGAATCGCGCCGAGCTTGCGGTCGAGCGTCTCAGCCGGAATGTGCGTCAGGTCGAGGAAAACCTGATTGTCGCCGCCGATGCCCATCCCGTCGAGACAGACCTGAAAGATTTCGCGCGTCGCGATGTCGCGCGGGACGAGATTGCCGTAGGCCGGATATTTTTCTTCGAGGAAGTACCAACGCTCCTTCTCAGGAATCGAAGCAGGAGCGCGCTTGTCGCCTTTCGCCTTCGGAACCCACACGCGCCCGCCTTCGCCGCGCGCCGATTCCGACATCAGACGCAACTTATCCTCGCCGGGAATAGAGGTCGGGTGAACCTGTATGAACTCGCCGTTGGCATACTTCGCGCCCTGCTGGTAACAGGCCGAGACGGCGCTCCCCGTGCAGACCATCGAGTTCGTGGACTTGCCGAAGATCAACCCCGGCCCGCCCGTCGCCATAATCACTGCGTCGGCGGGAAAGGCTTTCAACTCAAGCGTCGAGCGCTCCATCGCGACCAGACCGCGACAGACGCCGTGATCGTCGAGCACGAGAGAGAGCATCTCCCAGTGCTCGTACTTCTTGACCTGACCATCAACTTCGCGTCGCCGCACCTGCTCGTCGAGCGCGTAGAGAAGTTGCTGGCCCGTCGAAGCACCGGCGAAGGCCGTGCGGTGGTGCTTCGTGCCGCCGAAGCGTCGGAAGTCGAGCAATCCTTCCTTCGTCCTTGAGAAGGGAACGCCCATGCGGTCGAAGAGATAGATGATGGCCGGAGCCATCTCGCACATGGCTTTGGCGGGCGGCTGGTTGGCGAGAAAGTCGCCGCCGTAAACCGTGTCGTCGAAGTGCTCCCACGTCGAGTCGCCTTCGCCCTTCGTGTTGACCGCGCCGTTGATGCCGCCCTGCGCGCAGACCGAGTGCGAACGCTTGACCGGCACGACCGAGAAGAGGTCAACCGCGTGCCCGCCCTCGGCGATCTTCATCGCCGCCGCGAGTCCCGCCAGTCCGCCGCCGACAATCGCTACACGGATACCGTTTGTTGCTGCTGCCATGTCAGTAAAGTATCCCTCCCAGCAAACCGCCCTGCCGGACGAAAGCCAACTCCGCATTGATGCCGACCAACAGCAAAAAGATTCCGAACGCGATGCACGCGTAACCCATCACGCGTTGCGCACGCTCGCCGATGACGATGCCCCAGTCAACCGCGAAGAGCCACAATCCATTCGCGAAGTGCCACACCGTCGCGAGGATGCCGACGAGATAGACCGTCAGAATGATGGGGTTGACGAACTCGTTATGCACGATGTCGAAGGCGCGGTCGGGATGACTCGCGACCGACAACTCGTTCAGGCCCGGAATCAGTCCGAAGCGAAAATTCAGAACGTGAAAGGTGATGAAGAAGAACAAAATCATGCCCGTCACGCGCTGGATCGTATAGAACCAGTTGCGCGGATATGGATAGCGCAAATTGTTGGGTCGCGCCTCCCAAGTGATGAACAATCCGTACACCGCGTGATAGATGAGCGGGATGAAGATGCCGCCGATCTCCACGAACAAAATGTATGGGATGGACTGAAGCTCGCCGACGGCTTTGTTGAAGTCGCCGGACTGCGCCCCCGTCAGCGCCTTCGAGTTGGTGTAGAAGTGTTCGAGAATAAAGAGTCCGAGCGGGACGATGCCGGACAACTGGTGCAGCTTGCGCAAAATGAAAGTTCTGCTCAGACGAACAGCCATGTCAGGTGTGACGCTCCTTTGCCGACAGTAAACTCCCGCAAAATTAATACCTCAACAAGTCAGGCGTGGCGCTGCTCTGGCGGGCGCTTGAAACGATTCGGATTGCTTTGAACGGGGATGATTATTATCGAGGCACGCCAGAAAAGCAACGCCCGAAATTTCCCCGCGCCGCGCCCTCGCGCCGTCAGCCCGCGCGCAGCCGCAACAACCCCGCCACCAGAAGCGCGAC
>JBAVPI010000772.1:0-6115 GCA_049692915.1 Pyrinomonadaceae bacterium | reverse complement strand
CTCAGGCGCTCCGACGGGTGCTCCCGGCAACACACGCGCACGCGGCGCGCCGACGAAGAAGAAGTAGATCAACGCGCCGCCGATGATGACGCCGAGCACAAGGCTAAGCAGGTATTTCATCTTTCAGTTTCCCCCTCGCTTTAAGGTGCGGGCGTGGCAGCGGTCGCGGGCGATGTCGTGATCGTTATCCCGCCGCTGCCCCCTTGCATCTGCTGCGCGTTGAAGGCGTTCAGAAAAAACTGCACGCCCGCGAGGATAACCTTCGTCTGTTGCTGCACCTGTTCCTGCGTGAGTTTGGCGAAGCCCTGCGGAATTTCAAAGTCGGCGGCGTTCACGTCCGTCGTCAGGTTGCGCATCTCGACGACGGCCTTGCCGCCGTTCATGCCCTGCACGTTGCCGGTTGACTGGCCGTAACCCTCGATGCGCAGGGGCAGCCCCGTATCTTTATCAACGTAGATGAAAGATTCGGTGGCGACCTGCCCGGCCCCCGTCCCCGTGTTGGCCTTCGCCGAGTAGCGATACTTGATGCTCTGCCGACCGTTCAAAGTCTCTTCGCCGACGCGCACGACGCCCTGCTGCCGCTCCAACTGCGCGACCATCTCGCCCGGCGTCATCGAGCGCGGCACTTGAAAGCCGGTCATCTCCGGCGTCAGTTCAAGGTACTGCTTGCGCGCCGGAAGAATGACGTAACGCTTATCGGCCTTGTCGAGCAGGATGACTTCGCCGACTCCGGGCAGGCGCGTGTCGAGCGAGTAGCGGCGGTCTGTACCGTTGCGCGCGATTTTGATTTCGGGAAGCGACTGCGCGCCCTGTCCCGTCGGCGCGGCGGTGACGACCATCGTCGCCGTGTACTTCTCAGGCTCGCGCGCCTCAATCTTCGCGCCCGCGTCCGTGCCCGTCGTTGCCGCGTTCATGTTGGCCGTCGTGTTGGCGTTGGCCGTCGTGTCGGTCGCGTTGACGTTCGTCGCATTCGTCGTCGTCGTCGCCGTGTTCGTCCCGTCGGTCGCCTGCTGGCAACCCGCGAGCGAGAGAGCGGCGCAGGCGAGTGCGCCCGCCGCTAAAAGGCGCATCCGTGCGTTCAAAAGGTGCATGGGAATATTCTCCTCCGTGAATGGCAGAGTCGGTCGAACTCAAAAATTTCGGGGGATGGAACGGCGAGAGAATAGCACAAAAAGGGGATTAAGGATGAGAGATGAAGGATAGTTGATAAAATCGGAAAGCCCGCATCGGCGGTCGTAAATCTCGAAAGTTTTTACTTCATCCCCGAACGCTCATCCTTCGTCCCCTGATTCGTATCGCGTGGGCGCGTCGGCATGCGGGACGAAGTGCGCGCGGCAGCGTGCCTCGTAGGCGTCCGACGCGCCGACGACGACTTGACCCTCGACCTCGACGATGCGTTGCGAGTAGTTCGCGGGCTGGCCGCAGCGGACGCAGATGGCGTGCGTCTTGGTGATGTACTCGGCGACGGCGAGCAGTTGCGGCATCGGCTCGAAGGGGCGGCCCGTGTAATCCTGATCGAGTCCCGCGATGATGACGCGCACGCCGCGTCCCGCCAGTTCGTTGACGACCGCAACGAGGTCGTTATCGAAGAACTGCCCCTCGTCAATGCCGACCACCTCCGTCTCCGGCTCGACCTGCGCGAGAATGTCGGCGGCGGTTCGCACGGCTGTGGATTCGTGCCGCATCTCGGAGTGCGAAACGATGTGGTCGAGCGAGTACCGCACGTCAATCTCCGGCTTGAAGACCTGCACCTTGAGACGCGCGATGCGCGCGCGCCTGAGACGCCTGATCAACTCCTCGGACTTGCCCGAAAACATCGAGCCGGCGATGACCTCGATCCAGCCGGGCCTGTCCTGATGTATCTGCGCGATGTGCTCGTCGTTGCCCTCGGCGGCCAGTCTTTCCATTTTGGGCTAGTGCCTTTCATCTCTTCTTAAATTTCGGAAATGTGTTCGGTAAAGGCGGCGGTAAATCTTCAGGAGGTAATGATTGCCAGCCACGTTCTTCATCAAATCAACTGATCTGTGAGCAGCAAGGAATTATAAAAACAGAACCTGCTGACGGAAGAACTGTTCGACTTCTTCGCGTGACAGCTCACCGGCGGCGATGTTCAGGAAGAGACTGACAATCTGCTCGTTCGTCGCGGCCAGTCGCGCGCCGTTGATTTCGAGAAAAATTTCAGATACGGCGGCGGCAACACGCTTGTTGCCGTCCATGAAAGCGTGCGCTTGAGAGAGGTGATAGGCGTAAGTCGCCGCGCAAGTGGTCAGGTCTGCATTCTCGTAATGTGCGCGATTTTCAGCGGCAGTTAGCGCAGACTCCAAAGCACCCTCGTCGCCTAAACCCTGACTGCCGCCGAAGGCTTCAATTAACCACGCATGAATCTCAAGCACTTCGTGTTTTCGAGGGAACAGCAGCGGCAACTTTTATTCCGCTCCTTTGGCTAATTCTTCGTAAGCGTTTCCACGACGCGCGAAGACCGCCTTCGTCGCTGCATCAATTTTTCGTGCGCGCTCCGTCTCATCCGGTGATCGCCCAATCAACGTGCGGTCTATAACGGATAAATCAATCTCGTCGCCCGCTTCCACGCCCATCATGTCCAATATCTCCTGCGGCAGGACAACAGTTGACGAATCTTCCGTCGCCGTAATTATTTTTCGGGACATAGCAGAAAAGCTCCTTTCGAGGGAGATTGTACGTGCTTGAGAGAAGGGAAACCAAGCACGCTCTACACCACATTCAGGCCGGTCAGTCCGCGCGGTGAAAATATTTATCCGTAAACGCGCGCGTTGTAGAACGGCGCGAGGGCGGCGAGCAGCGCCGTCTCGAAACTGACGGAGCGCGTGTGCAGGTCGCCTGCAAAATAGCATCGAGGTCGAAAAGATATGTTGGCAATGGTAATCGGCGACGCTACCGCGTGAAAATTTTCAGGTGTGGGCAAAACGCACTCGCGTTTCTGTGACAACGACAAACTGATCGCCTAGCTTATCCGCATATCCTTCGAGCAATCGCCGGAGTACCTCGATCTTGTTAGCGGCGCGTTCGTCTTCCAGACGCATAAAAATGACGCCGCGGTGTGGACGCCGCTCTCGATAAGCTTTTTCGCCGAAGTCTTTATCGTTCGTGACCAGATACCATTTCTCGGCGTAAGCCTTCTCGATAATCTGTTCATCATCCATCCCGCGTGCTTCCGCATACACGGAAAAGACTTCATGCCCCTGCTCGCGCAACCAACGCGCCACCGCCGGCCCGGTGCATTCATCCACGAGAAAGCGCACCTATGCGGTCTCCACAATCAGCGGCATGAAATCCGTGCTGCGCAGTGATTCTGTTGCAAAGAGAAGGCATGCCTGAACGTCTTCGAGCGTGAGGCCATCATACTCCGCCAGAATCTCTTCGGGCGTCGCGCCGTGCGCGAGTAAATTAAGAATGTGCTCAACGGTCAGGCGAGTGCCTTTAACGACAGGTTTCCCCGCCATCACTTTAGCATTCAGGGTGATTCGTTCGAGCAGTTGATGATCCGTCATTGTTCACGCTCCCGCCTGATTTTCTCACAAACGGCCCTGACGCACGAAGCCGGAGGGGGTTGGGAAAAGGGCAACTATACGTACAGTCGCGCGTTGTAGAACGGCGCGAGGGCGGCGAGCAGCGCCGTCTCGAAACTGACAGAGCGCGTGAGCAGGTCGCGCGTGAGCACGCCCCACGCCCCTTGACGGCTGCGCACATCGCGCTCACCGGCGACTTCGTCCATCACTTCGCCCAACTCGCGGCCCGTGCGCTCGACGCGCTGCACGATGTCGAGCGGGACGCTCACCGAAGGGGCCGCGCCGAAGTAGCCGCGCGCGCCGTCGGAGGCGTAGGCCCATCCGCGCAGAAAGGTGTGGCGTGCGCCGTCAATCGTGATCGAGTGGAAGCCACCTTCGAGTCCGACGTAATAATTCGCGCTCCCCCTCTCGCTTTTCAATAAAGCGCGCACGGCATCGGCCCTCTCACGCGCGCCGCGCATCAGGTGACTGTCCGTCAAAGGCATGGCCGGGATGCTCGTTTCAACGGGACGCGCCACGATCTCAGCCCTGTCCCACGCCCTCTCGACGCTCGCGATGCGTGCGCAGGCAGCGCGCACCGCCATGACCTTCGCCGCGCGTGCGGAACCGAGTGCAATAATCATTGAAGTCCCCTCGCGACCGTCGAAGGAGTATGCGTTTTGGGAGCGTCCTGCCCGCGCCGCCTCGAAGACGAAAGCGAGACGAAGGCTATATCAGCGGTGCTCGTCGCGTCAAAGAGCGTCGCTGTCCGGTAGCGTTTGAGCTTGAATGAGGCGCGTTTGGAGGTGCGTTCTTCAAACCGGTCTGCTGCCCGCCTCCGGCCTTGCTTGACACGTCGTGCGTGGCTTGCTGTAATTCAAACAATCCTTCGTCACACGCCAGCGAAGTGCGAATCGCCTGAACAGCAGGAGGTCTTAAGGGAAGTGTCCGTCAGCGAACTCATTTACGATTGGAACACCGCCGCGCCGACTTTTGAGAAGCCGTCGCGACGCATCAGCTTTGACGACGAGACGTTGCGCGACGGCCTGCAATCGCCCTCTGTCTCTGAGCCGCCGGTCGAGCAGAAGATCGAACTGCTGCACTTGATGAACGCGCTCTCGATTGACACGGCGGACATCGGTTTGCCGGGCGCGGGCGGCACGCACGCCGCCGGAGTCGAGCGTCTGGCGCGCGAGATCGTCGAGCAGAAACTCAGGATTCAACCGAACTGCGCCGCGCGCACGCATCGCAACGACATCAAGCCCATCGCCGAAATCTCGCAGCGCGCAGGCATCGCCATCGAAGCCTGCACCTTCATCGGCTCATCGCCCGTGCGCTTCTACGCCGAAGGCTGGACGCTTGAACGACTGCTCGAATTGACCGAGGATGCCGTTACCTTCGCCGTCTCAGAGGGTCTGCCCGTCATGTACGTCACGGAGGACACGACGCGCGCTGACCCGGAAGTGATTCGCGCTCTCTACACGACGGCGATACGCTGCGGCGCGCGCGCCGTGTGCGTCTGCGACACGGTCGGGCATTCGACGCCGGACGGTGCGCGCGCCGTCGTCCGCTTCGTCAAAAAGATCATTGAGGAGCAGGGCGGCGGAGTGCGGCTCGACTGGCACGGGCATCAGGATCGGGGCTTGGGCGTCATCAATTCCATCGCGGCCATCGAGGGCGGCGCGGATCAGGTGCACGGCTCTGCGCTCGGAGTCGGCGAGCGCGTCGGCAACACGCCGATGGATCAACTGCTCGTCAACCTGAAGCTTCTGGGATGGATTGATAACGATCTGTCGCGTCTCGGTGAATACTGCGAGTCGGCTTCCGTCGCGTGCGGCTGGGAGATTCCGTGCAACTACCCCGTCTTCGGGCGCGACGCCTTTCGCACGGCGACCGGCGTTCACGCGGCGGCTGTCATCAAGAGTTTCAAGAAGGGCGACCCCGGCCTCGCCGACCTCATTTATTCGGGCGTGCCCGCCGCGCTCTTCGGCATGCGTCAGACCATCGAGATCGGCCCGATGAGCGGCAAGTCGAACGTGATTTACTGGCTCGAAACGCGCGACCTCGAAGCCAGTGACGAACGCGTCCAGCGCATCTTCGATCATGCCAAGAGCGCCCACGGCGTCCTCAGCGAAGAAGAGGTCATGGGGTTAGTTTGAAAAAGTGAAGAGCGACGGGGAAGGGGCGACGAGTTAAAAACTTCTTGCCCGTCACCGGTCGCTCGCCACACGTCGCTGCTTTTATGTCCTTCCCATCCGTCACGCCCGTTGCGCCCGACGAGAGAGTTCGTGAGCTGCTCGCGTCGGAGCGCGTGCGGCGTGCCTTCCAATTTTTCGAGTCACAGGCCGACAGCATCACGAAAGAGCACGCGGCGATCTGCGCGATTCCGGCTCCGCCGTTCGGCGAGCGCGTGCGTGCCGAATACCTGTCCGGGAAATTCCGCGCGCTCGGTCTGACGGATGCGTGCCTCGATGCGGAGGGTAACTGTGTGGCGTTGCGTCGCGGGCGCACGCTCCGTCCGCTGCTCGTCGTGAGCGCGCATCTCGACACGGTTTTCCCCGAGGGGACTGACTGCACGGTCAGGCGCGACG
>JBAVPI010000771.1:0-6137 GCA_049692915.1 Pyrinomonadaceae bacterium | reverse complement strand
GACTGACGATGCAGAAAAGATTGCAGTCGTCGAGCAGTTTGCGTTTGGTCTTGACGAACGCCTGCTCGTTCGTGCGGAACAAAACGCCTTCGTCTATCACCATGCCGCACGTTCCACCATCCGTCAGGCTCTTGATGGCGAGTTGAAGAAAGAGAACCTGCGTCGCGCCGGTCTTGTATTCAAAATTGATTTGCGCGGCGACGCCTTCTTTGCCGCCGAAGGGAGGATTCATCAGGACGACATCAAACTTATCGGGCACATTCGTAAACAATCCGCCGTAGGTTTCCTGTCCCGTCAGGGTGTTGCCGTGCCAGATGTGCGGGTGGTCTATCTGATGGAGGACGAGGTTCGCCAGAGCTATCGGGTAAGTGATGTTGTCCTGCTCGCGCCCGTAAAAGGTCTGGTGCTTGAGCGTGTCGAAATCGGCAGGCGATTTAATCTTCGAGTTAATGTCCGAGAGCTTATCGCCGATCATGTACTCGTATGCCTGCGCCAAAAATCCGCCCGTCCCGCAGGCGGGGTCATAGACGGTCTGGCCGATGTGCGGGTCAACCACCCGAATCATGGCGCGGATCACTTCGCGCGGCGTGAAGAACTGCCCGCCGTCGTTGCCCTTCTCGCCCATCTTCAGGAGCAAGCCTTCAAAGACCTGCGAGAGCGGGAAAAGATGCGTCGTGTCCATCCGCGCCTCGGTGATGTCGTGGACTTTATCGAGCACGTCCTGAAAGTTTTTGTCCGTGTCAACGCGCACGCGCTCGACGCTCGACATGATTTCGCTGATGACCTTCCGGCGCGGAGTGGCGTTCGGCAACTTCTCCAACTTGTGCAGGTGCGGCAGCAGTTCGGAGTTGACCCACCCGATAAAACCGTTGCTTGTGCCTTCGACCAACTCGCGGCGTTTCCACCCTTGCGGCTGCCCGTCGCGCACGGTCAGCAATGATTCGTCGTCTGTGGGCGTGGCGGCCCAGTCGTGCCAGCGAAAGGGCGCGGCGAGCGAGGGCGCAAACTCTCTGCCGAACATCTGCGCCTCGGTGGCTTCGCGCTGCTCGCGCTCGTCGAGGATGCGTAGGAAGAGAATCCACGTCAGTTCGGGGACGTACTGCATCGCGCCCTTGCAGTTGGAGCGGCGCATGATGTCGCAGACGCTTTTAATGGTTTGATTGACGGATTGCTGCGATGAGAGTTCTCTCCCGTTCGTTTTGGCCTTCTTTGCTTTCATAGTTTTTAGACTTCGCCCGCGAACGCCCTGCGAAGCAGCGCCGACGGCATCTGCTTGATGGCTGCGAGTTGTGTGGTGAGAGTCTGTGTGATGCTTTCGACGTGTTGCATTTGGTCGTTTAATTTTTCAACTAAACTTCTTTGCGCTTCGATTGTGTCTGGAAGTGAAACCATTCGATTATTTAATACATCTCCGTTTAGATTAGGCTGATTTCCGCCGCGCCCTTCTGTCTCTTGTCGAAGTTTGTCGTAACTATATCGAAACCAATACTGCAAAAAGTATGGGTCAAAAGTTTCATTAGGAAGAATGGCGAAACAGGCTTGATTAGTAGTTGCAGGGTTCAATAATAAACCTGTTCTGCCCCTAGTTTGACCCTGACCGTACATCGCCACTAAAAGCGTTTCCGATGGTAATAATCTCAGCGAGGTTTCTTTTAATGCGAGTTCGCTAATGTGTTCCTCTGTATCCAAGATCACGCCATCTTTAAGTTCACCTGTTTTTACCCAAGAAATTGAGCCTTTGTAATAATCTGCATTTCCCCTTGAAGGAGTTGTTCCACTACAAGTCTTAGCAATCTCACTTAATTTTCTCTTCGGCCAACTCTGTGCTTCTTCGCTTTCAAACACGGCGCGCAGAAAAGCATTCGGCAGAAGTTTGGCAGCGGCGAGTTGTTCTTCGACGGCGCGGCGTGCTTTCTCGACGGCTTTCATCTGCTCGTCTAAAACCGTCGCGATGCGCCTTTGTTCTTCAATCGTCGGAATGTATGTTTCAAAGTTTTCAATCTTATCCGCCGAAAGATTCGGAAAAATTGAGCCTGCTGATTCGCCTAACAAAGATATAGTTACAGAATCAAGCAGGTACATCAAAAACCTCGTCGTTGTCTGTTCGTCTCTGCCTCGAATTGCTGCTAGACCGCGCCCGATACAATATCGCTTATCTGCAATGTTTTTTCTCCCCGTTGTCGCTCCACGAACACAGAAAAGAATATCGCCCGCTTCAGCGAATCGAACGGGTTCAGTTGTCCATTGAACAGCAGTTGGATAAACGCGCCCAAATTCTGAAGGGCCGTTCAGCAAGGGTTCCCCACTCCCTTTATTGTTGTATGACGAGCCAGATGGTGATTGCCCCATCACAATCTCGCAAACATCGCCCAAGCGAACTAAACGCCCGCCTTCCGGCAATGAGGTTTGTTCATCTGTGTCGTCCGCAATCGTGGCTGATTTTTCGGCTGTCATGTTGAGTCTTTGAATAAACTACGCGGAGAAGAGTCTGGCTTTCGCTTCTTCTAAAATCTCCACCGGCGGTCTGCCCGTCGCCGCCAGCGCACGCATCCCGCCCGCCCTGCTCACGGCGGGCATCTGCAACACGTTCGGGTTTTCGAGTTCGTCCGTGCCGCCGACGACGAACGGCTCAATCAACGCTTTAATGGTTTCCTGCGCTTCCTTCGGCATGCTCAACAGCCATTCTTCATGCTTGTAGGTGAAAGCATGAACGCGCTCCTGACGCTTGCGCGGGTTGATACCATAACCGAGTTCGGCCAGCACGTCATACAAATCATAATCAATCATCCCGCCGATCTTCTGCACCTGCACGGGCGACAAACCCGCCCGCACCAGATTATCAATCAACGCGCGTCGCTCCCGCGGGCGAATCCAACGCGTGCGGAACACGTCGAGCGTCGCGGCCTCTTTGACGAGTTGTTCGGCCAGCAGCCGCCTGTATTCCTCGATTGATACTTTCGTGTGCTTGCCGTCAACCATCAAGGGAACGTAACGCCCCACTTCCCGCACGCCGAACTCTATCCCGACGGCCTGCGGCATCGGCTTCGCTTCATCGTCGCCGCCGCCGTCGTCGTCATCGTCCGTCCCGTCCGGCCCTTCAACCTTCGCCCGCTCTTTCGTCAAAGCCGACACGAACTCTCGACCGAGCAGGCGCGTCGCGTCCGTGTAATCGTAGGCGCGAAACATCAGCTTGCCTTCGTCGAGCCGCGTGCCGCGTCCGAGCATTTGATAAAACAGGATGGGCGATTTCAGGTAACGAAAAAAGACTATATTTCGCACGTTCGGCACGTCAACGCCCGTCGTCAGCAGGTCAACCGTCGTGGCGATGAAGTGGCTGTTGTTGCTTCCGCGAAAGTCCGGCAGAAAATCGTTGCCGCTGCTTCTCGACGTGCATTTGAAGGCGTAATGATCTTTGATGTTTCGGCTTTCGCGCCCGCACCATTCTGAATAAAGATTGCCGAGCGCGTTGGCGATGTCCTGCGCGTGCGCGTCCGAAGCGCAAAAGATAATCGTCTTCTGTTCGGGCGTCCCGCCGTTCTCCAGTAACTGATTGAACAAATCTTCCGACAAAGCCTTGACGCGATCCGGCAGGCGCAGTTGCGCGTCGAGCGTGGCGGCTTCGTACTTTTGGCGGAGTGCTTCGCGGCTCATCCTGATGCCCGTGCGCGCGTCGCTGAGCTTCGCCGTGTCCAGTTCCTTATCCAGCCCCTTTTGCGCCTCGCGCTCCTTCCGCTCATTAATCAGGATGTCGCGGCTGACGATTTCACACGCCGCCAGATATCCGTCTTCGATGCCCTGCGTCAAATCATACTCGTAAACCGGGTCGCCGAAATGCCTGTAGTTATCCCGCATGATTTCCGCGTCGGTTCTGGCCTCCTCGTCGTCTTCCGGTAGTTCGATTTTGCGCGGCGTGGCCGTCAAACCAATTTGCACGGCATCGGGGTTGCGGTCGAACACCTGTCTCCATTTTCCCCACGCGGAGCGATGGCACTCGTCAATGACGATGTGGCTGAAATAATTTTCGGGGTAATTCTTAGTGAGGAAATTCGCGTCGGCGACTTCCGTATCCACGTCGAGCGTTTGATACGTCGCGATTAAAACTTTGGCCGTCTTTTGCGGCTTGCCCGAAGAGACTTCGGCGGCGTTATCGCCAAAGGCTTTTTGAAAGGCGACGCCCGCCTGCGTCCGCAGTTCGTCGCGGTCGCAGATAAAGAGAGCCTTTTTCAACTGCCCCGCCGAATCAATTCGCCGCAACAGATTGACGGCGATAAATGTTTTGCCCGCGCCCGTCGCCAGTGAAAGCAAAGCGCGTTTCTTGCCCGTCGCCAACTTCTCGAACACGGCGCGAATCGCCGCATCCTGATAATAACGCCGCCCGCCCTCGCCATTGTAGTAATGCTGCAAAAGCGGTCTGGCGGCGTCGGATGCAAGGCTAAAGCCCATCTGCTGCTCATATCTGGCACGCAGTTCCGCGGGCGAAGGAAATTCGTCTAGAGGTCTGGGTGCGGAAGTGATTTGAGTCTTGCGATTGAATTCTACGAACTGATGCCCGTTTGTGGAAAAGACGAATTGAACATTCAAACGCTTTGCCGCGCCGTAGAGTTTGGCTTGCTCCAAACCCTCATCCGGCGCGTATTTGTCGGCTTTGGCTTCAATGACGGCAACGGCGACGGGTTGCGAACCGTCATCAATCTTGATTCGCAGAGTGTAATCGGTTGTGCCTCTTCGTCGCTTACCGTTTGCCCCTGCGATGATGATCGTTCCGGCTGTTTCTTCGCGTTTAATGTGTTCCTCTGTCCAGCCGCATTTGTAAAGTTTAGGGTCAATCAGTTTCGACCTTGTATCAGCTTCGCTCAAAGCCATAAATATGAGTCCTTCTTATTGTTGAGCCATTCCGATGTGCGCCGGGCGTGAGTCTTAACCTTGCCGGGTAGATTTGTCGTCGCCTTCAATTGTTCGGGTTGATTGATGTGCCGGATGAAACATAAACCCGCGAGCCGGTAATGATAAGGCCGATTGGTGAAGCTGGCTGAAACAAGATTATACGCTAGAAAAAAACAGACTCAAATACAGAACTTCAAGTGGACGTGATACATTGTGCGATAACAGCGAGCACATTCTAAAAGTAACTTTTGTGCTCACACGCTACGCATAAACTCGAAGGGGGAATAATCAAGATGGCGGATCAAAAAGAGAAGGCACAGGATAAGCGGAGACAGGAAGCAGAGGGCGGCGACGGCCACGAACATGACGAGGGACACGGAGCCAGCGGCGGCAACGCCGGGGCGGGACGTTCCGGTAAGGAAAATCTGGGCAGCGAGAAACCCAGCGACGACTCGCGCATGGGCAGCGATAAGCCCGGCTCGAAGTAATAGAAGTTCGTTTGAAGAGAAGAACGGAAAAAGCCACTGCGAATAGTGGCTCTTTCTGTTTGACGATAGTGGCACTTTCCGTTTGACGATAGAGACAAGCCGCGAAGTAGTCGAAGCCATCATACGCCTCTCACGGACTTGTGCCGCAAATCGGCGTGAAATACGTGTTGGATAAGTCGGCGGTGAAATACGTGTTGGATGATGTGGAGTTAAAGATGAAGTTCATCGTCATCTTCGGGCCGCCCGCCGTCGGGAAGATGAGCGTCGGGCACGAACTGGCGAAGCTCACCGGCCTCAGGCTCTTTCACAATCACATGACGATTGATCTCGTCTTGAGTTTCTTCGATTTCGGGCAGCCTCAATTCCACAGGCTGGTTTCAGACTTTCGCAGGCGTGTCTTTGAGGAAGTGGCCGCGAGTGATCTGCCCGGCCTCATCTTCACTTTCGTCTGGGCGCTCGACTCGGAATCCGACAGGGCATTCATCGAGCGCAGTTGCGACATCTTCCGCGAGAGGAACGCGGAAATATATTTCGTCGAGTTGGAAGCGGAGTTGTCCGAGAGATTGAAACGTAACGAGTCCGAGTTCAGGCTATCTCAAAAGCCCCCCAAGCGTGACCTTGAGAAATCGAGGGAGAGGTTGTTGGAGGACGACAGGAAGCACAGGTTGAACTCGAACGGCGACTTCTTCTATCAGGAGAATTACCTCAAGATCGAGAACACACATTTACCGGCCCATGAAGCGGCGCGAAGAATCGCCGATGCGT
>JBAVPI010000770.1:0-12090 GCA_049692915.1 Pyrinomonadaceae bacterium | reverse complement strand
GCGAGTTCGCGCGAGCGCAGGGGCGACAGCCGGTCGTAGCCGTGAGGCCACCAGCGTCCGCGCGGATCACGTTGCCCGTAGGTGAGCGGATACCACGCGACGTGCTCGCCATAGGATGTCGGGATGTAGATAAAGGCCACGAGCGCCGGACGCCACCACGAGCGGTGATAAGCGTAGCCGTAACCCCTCGGTGCCCAGCACCAGTAATTGTTGTAGTAAACCCAACGACCGTAGTGATAGGGTGCCCAACCCCACTCCTCGTCCGCGACCCACGTCCAGCCGTAAGGCGGACACCAACTCCAGTGCCCGTAACGGTAGGGCGTCCAGTCCTGATAGTTGTTGACGACGGTCACGTGCGGACGCCAGACGTAGCCGTATTGCGACGTGCCGACCCAATCGCCGTAAGCATCGAGTTCTTCAGCGCCCCACACATCGTTGTCGTAATAGCGGTCGCGTTGTTCATAACGGAGGCGCGTGGCGAGGTAGCGCTCCCGCTCGTCGTTCCAATTGTCCCAATTATCAAAGGCCGCCGCCGCGCTCAATTCCCAATCGCCCTCCGCCTCGCCGTCGTAGGTCAGGTGCGCTGTCTTACCGGTGCGCAGCACGAAGCCGGAGCTTTCCGAATAGATGCGTGCGAGCCCTTCGTCGCGGGCGGTGATGCTGACGCCGCCGTCGCGCGAAACATCGAGACGATAGAGGCCGCTTCGCTCCGCCGCCATCGTCGTCTTCGGCGCATCAATTTCAAAATATTCATGGTCGTGGTCGAAGCGTGCGAGCCGGAGCGTGGCCGTGCCTTCGGTCAGGCTGAGCGCCACGCCTTCGTCGCGGAGCGTCACAACTTTGAGCACGGAGTCTTCGCCGATGCGGACGAAATTGCGCGCATCAATTTGCACTTCGACGCGCGCGTCGCCTCCCGTCGCGAGCGTGTCGCCCTCGACGAGCGGCAGATTCAACTTGGCGCGCTCCCATTCGTCATTCCCGTTGCGACGCAGACTGACCTCGCCCTTGAGCAGGCTGATGCGCATCACGCGCGCATGCTCGTCATACTCGTCTTCGTTGCTGTTGTCGTCGGCGGCACGGGCGGGCGTGTGAATGAAGAGGATGGCGAAAAAGAGTGTCGGCAGACTGAGACTTCTGATTAAACGCATGGGGCGAAACCCTCCTGAGAATGTCAGAGACGAACGGAACAGCGATCTGCTCTGGCGGCAGATGCGCGTGTGGATCAAAACTCTGTTTGAATGAAAGCTCGTAGCGAGGGGCTTTGATCCGTTGCCAGCGGCAAGAGCAAAGCGCGTGCCCGCGTGACATTGAAGCTTGAGGCGTGAGGGGCGTCTATGATTACAATGCGAAAAAAGCGGCGAGCTTGGCGTCCATCTATGCCAGATGGTGCAGGTTAAACACTAAATCGTGTGCGCGACCTTAAAACTCAACCTCTGTGATGCGTCAATATGTAGTCATGCGTTTTGAAACTCAGCCGCAACGTAGCGCATAGACCGGATGCTCGATTCGTCACATGATTTCGGGCACTCGTCAACGCATATCACGCTTGGTCACATTTCCGTTGGCCTGTGTGCCCCCGTGTCGCACACTTGATGTTGGAACGATAGCGGTTTTTTTGTGGAACCCCTGAGCGGCATTAAGGTAATGAATAAGGGGAGATGCCCCGCACGGCGAATGCTTTTGACGGATTTGAAATTATTGAATGACGCTTCCGGGCCGTTAACGTCAGGTCGCTTGAGCGCGTCTGTACGAGCGAAAGATTTCTTGTCACAAAATCAACGGACACGGTGTATTGGGAGTAGAACAGGTGGTTGCGGTTGATTTTGATTGGTGAAGGTTGTGCGCTTGCCGCGCTTTGGGCCGCCCGCGCTGCCTGTTCTGAACAGGATGTCGGCGCGTCGGTATTTTTCCGCAAGCGCCGGCTTGACAGGTGAAGAACATGAAACACAGATCGGTCGGCATCTTCGTCGTCCTCATCGCCACACTCGCGGTGGCCCCGCAGGCTTTGCAACAACTTCTGTCGGCAAAAACTTCGCTCGACGATAGTTTGCGAATTGGCATCTGGCGCGCGATTTTGGAGATGAATGAGGCGGAAGGAACATCTGAAATGGCTCGACTGAGCAACTCGCAGTTCTTACCTTCCGACTCTAAGACGGCTGGAACTGAAACGGCGACGGTGCGAAGCGCGGGCAAAATCGTTCAATGCAATAACGCCACCGTGAACCGCGAACGCTCGTTCCCGACGCAGAGCGTGGCCGCTCAAACGGCGTCGCTCTTCGACGCTCAAGTGGCAGCGAACAACCTGATTCCGACTGTCGCCGCAAGTGAATCGCATACGTCTGCGCCAGTTGCTCCTCGGCATCCTATGGGGCGCATCCCTGAGCCTCCCGCGGCGGGTGAGATTGCGATGATCATTCCGCCGGAGCAAAGCCTCCCGCCCACATCGCACTTTGCACAGGCTCAAGTGGAGCGTGCGTTGATGAGGGAAGTCATCGAGTCGGATGCGAAGTTAGGGGAACAGCAAAGGGATGCGACTTACATCAAGGCTAACTTCGCGGGTCGCGAAATGCGTTTCCGTGTGTCGGGCGAAGGCGTCCGGCGTCAACTCGATTCGCTGATACGCAAAGCTGACCGCTTGGAAGGCACGGGCCGCGAAATCCAGCATAGAGTTATCAAAGTGAAGCGACAGGGCGAAACTGTCGGTTCGACATCAGGGGGCAGCGGGTTGAAGACGAAAAAGCAGTGCTTACTTTCAATGATTGCCTGCTTAAATGAAATCGCGCCGCCCGTGCCCGCGACAGAGTGATTCGACTGAAAGCGTAAGCGGAAGTGGCGGCAGGGGTTTAGTTCAAGACTCGACTCCTGCCGCCACTCTTTTTGTTCACGGTCAGAAGTTCGCGAGCGAATTAAATCCTCAGCCGGATAGAGCTTTCAAAAACGGGCCGCGTATTATATCTTTGCCGGACGCGCTTGAAGAGGCGGCAGAACAAAACCCTCTGGATGGGTCACGAATGCCGCACGGCGCAGAAGGCGTAAAACGTGAGCGCCATCCTAATCATCTCGATTTTCCTGCTGGTTTTAGCTTCCTTCGCAGTCTTTCGCCGGAAACGTTCGTCTTCTCAAGAAGAGCCGGGCCAATTTCCGCCGGTGCGTGGCCGCGGGCTGTTCGAGGTGTCGAATACCGTTTCAGCGAGCGACGAGGAAGCGTCCGCCTCACGTGCGGAATTTGCTGCCGCACGCGAGACGGCGTTGCGCGAGCGCGCTGCGGCGGGCGACTTTGAAACGTTGCGCGACGCCTCTCTCACAAGGAACACGGGCCTCTACGTCGAAGTTCTTGAGACGCTGACACGACAGGCGCACGCGCCGGAGACTGTGCGCGCCCTGTGTGACTTCATCGCGCGGAGCGGAGAGCTACGCGCCAGCGTGCCGCTCGCCGAAAAGCTTCTGGACGACTGGAAGCAAGCCCCTTCGCGAATCTCCACCGCCGGACTGCTCCACATCGCCGCACTCTCCGACGACGCGAGCGTTTTCGAGCGGGTCATCACCACTGTCTATGATTTTTGGGGCGCGGGACGCGTGCACGGATTGACCGGCAGCGAACTGCGCGCTCTGATCGAGAGTGAATACTGGGTGCTTTCCCCTGCCGCTAAAAGTTCAGGAGCCGGTTTCGTCTTGAAAGAGAAGCTGGCCGAAGTGCGCCGCCTTTTGTCAGTCGAGGCGAGGCGCGAGTTCCCACCATCCGGGGAAGAAGACGGGCAGCCGTCAGCTTCTCATCGAGGTAAATTATGAACGATTCTGTTTTAAACTTAACCCCCTACCTTGTCGTCGGGATTATCCTCTTAGTGATCGTCGCCATCGTCCTGAGCAAGGTGCTCGTTAACGTCGGGGCACGCGAGATCGCCATCAAAGAGCGGCGCTATTTCGGCGCGAAGATGCCTCCCGGCAGAGTCGTCGCCACGGAAGGCGAAGTCGGCATACAGGCCGACGTGTTGAAGCCGGGACTGCACTTCATCAGGTATCCGTTCGAGCGCGTCGTGCGCAAAGTGCCGCTTATCGAAATCGGCGCGGACGAACTCGGAGTCATCGAGGCGATTGACGGCGAACCGATGTCGCCCGGTCGTATCTTCGCCCCCGACCGCGCCGAGAACGCGCACAATAACTTTCAAGACCCCATCGCTTTCATCAAGCGCGGCGGCGTCAAAGGCATTCAACTGCGCACGCTCCCGCCGGGGCTGTGGCCGATTCACCCCTACCTGTTCCGCGTCTCCGTCTCGAAGGTGACGGTCATCCCGCAGGGCAAGGTCGGCATCGTCATGTCAGCCGACGGCGACCAACTCGATTCCGGCAGGCTGCACGGCAAGGCCATCGAAGGCCACCGCAACTTTCAGGACGCTGAGCAGTACATCGCGCGCGGCGGGCAGAAAGGCCCGCAGGTCGAAGTCCTGACGCCCGGCACGTATCGCATCCTGACGCAATCCATACCGCTCGAAGGCGGGACGGAAGTGAAGCCCGGCCTGTTCACGATTCGACTCTACGACGCGACGGTGATTAACGAGAACGGGATCGGACTGGTCGAAGCGCTCGACGGCAAGCCGCTCGACCCGCGCGATTACGTCGCCACGCCGGTCGAGGGCCACGACAATTTTCAGGACAGCAACGAGTTCATCAGTCGCGGCGGACAGCGCGGCCCGCAGAAAGACATCCTGCTCCCCGGCACTTACTACATCAACCCGCTCGTCTTCAAAGTCATCCCCGAAACGGCGAAGGAAGTGAAGCCGGGCGAGGTGGCGGTCATCGTCTCGAACGTCGGCAAAGACCCTTCCGAAGAGATTCGACGCCAGATGGCAAAGAAGGTGCGCGAGCGCATGGAGCGCGAAGAACAGCAGCACATCACGGACGCGGCGGCGCGGCTCGACAAGCTGGACAATGAAGACCGCACGATGTCTGAGATTCAGGAAGACCTGCTGTCAACCGATCCCGCCGACCGACGCCTCGACGAAGGCGCGCACGAAGCCTACGTCGTGCCCGAAGGCTACCGCGGCATACAGGAAACGGTCGTCGGCCCCGGTCGCTATTACGTCAACACGCTCGCCGTGACGCCCATCGTCATCCCGACGACGAACCAGACAGTCGAATGGACGGCAGGCGAGGTCGTCAACACCTTCAACCCGTTCGAGGTCATCTCGAAAGACGGCTTCACGATGCAACTGGAAGTGCGCGTCGTCTTCCGCGTCAAGCCGGAGGACGCGCCCTTCATGGTCGCCAAAATCGGCGGCATTGAACGGCTCATCCAGAACGTCATGCACCCGCTGATTGATTCCATCTTCCGCAATCAGGCGTCGGAGTCTTCGGCGATGGCCTATCTCCAGAACCGCCACGAAGAACAGGAGCGGGCAGAGGCACGCGTCCGCGCGCACCTGTTGAAGTATCACGTGGATGTCGTCAACGTGCTGATCTGCCACATCCACCTGCCGGAAGAATTGATGAAGACGCAGACCGAGAAAGTGCTCGCGGAGCAACGGCAGAATATGTACGACGCGCAACGCGAGGCCGAGGAGAAACGCATTCAGTTGGCGAGAATCAGCGCGCAGGCCGACAACCAGAAAGATTTGATGGCGGCGACCATCGGCGTGGACATCGCGGGCAAGCGATCCGAACAGCGCAAGGCTGAGGGCGAGGGCGAGGCGCATTACATTCTCGCGACGGGTAAGGCCGAGGCCGAGAAGGTACGTCTGATGGGCGAGGCGCAGGGCGTCGCCTACCGCGAGCAGGTCAACGCGCTCGGAGCGCAGGGCGTCGCGCTCGTCGAAACGCTCAAGGTCATCGGCGAAAAAAACGTCCGCATCACGCCCGACGTGATGGCTTCGGGCGGAAGCGGAGACGGAGCGGGCAACATCGGCACGCTGCTTCTCCTGAATCTGTTCAAGGAGCGCCTGAACGTCGAGCCTTCCGTCGGAAACGGCTCGAAGTCGCCGGCAAAGTAAAACTTCGACGACGTTAACGCGGCGACCCTCCCCGTCGCCGTCGGCCCGGTTGTTATCCTGACTCTCAGGCCGCATAGAACGGGCGACCCCGCACGCTTCTATGCGGTCTTCGTTCGTCCGGAAAAAAATCCAGACCCGTGCAACTTTCCTTTGACTCCGCGCGTAATTGTGACTACTGTATTAATTGATTGATACAGTGGCGGGGTGAGGCAAGAGTGTTCATTAACATTGACGCGACGAGCGGCGTGCCGATCTTTATGCAGATCGTCAGCCAGATCAAGACGGCCATCGCGATGGGACGTTTGTTGCCGGACGAACCGCTGCCCTCCGTGCGTCAACTCGCGGTTGACCTCGCGGTGAATCCGAATACGGTGGCGCGCGCCTATCTCGATCTCGAATACGAGGGCGTCATCTATAAACGGCAAGGGCATGGCACGTTCGTGTCGGGTCGGGGCGTGGAGATGTCAAAGAACGACCGGCGCAAAGTCTTGAACGAATTGCTGGAAAAGGCTCTGGTCGAGGGCGTCAACCTCGGACTGGACGAACGGGAACTACGCGACGCATTCAACCGTGTGGTGGAAAAAATCCTGACGGCGCGGCAGTCCGAGGTCGTCGGTAAATAACAGGGAAACGAAACGGCGAAAGAAATTTATGACCGCGAATGGTGATCTCTTTACGGGCGACTACGCCATCGAGACCGAGAATCTGGGGCGCAACTTCGGCAGCTTCGAGGCGGTGCGCTCCGTCAACATGAAGGTGCTGAAGGGCACTGTGTTCGGTCTGCTCGGCGTCAACGGGGCGGGTAAGTCAACCATCATAAAAATGATGGTCGGCCACTTGAAACCCACTTACGGACAGGTCAGGGTGCTCGGTCGGACGCTCGACGAAGACCTGCTGGAGATTCGCAAACGCGTCGCCTACGTGTCCGAGAATCGTTACCTGTACGAGTGGATGACCGTGGCCGAAAGCATCAAGTTCACAAAGGCGTTTCACGATACGTGGGACGACGCGAAGGCCGCGTCGCTGTTGAAAAGATTCTGCCTACCGCCCGACAAGCGCGTGCGACAGTTATCGCGCGGCAATCGTGCGCGGCTCTGCCTGCTGCTCGCGCTCTCTTTCAACCCGGAGTTAATCATCCTCGACGAACCGACATCCGGTCTCGACCCGATTGTCCGCCGCGACTTCATCGAAAATATCGTGGCCGAGATCAGCCACGAGGGGAAGACCGTTCTGTTCTCATCGCACATCGTCGAAGAGGTTGAGCGCGTGGCCGATAACGTCGGCATCATCAACGACGGCAAGCTGCTGCTCACGTCGTCGGTGGACGAACTGAAGGCTTCGTATAAACGCATCCGTTACGCGACGAACGGGACGAGGCCGGACGTGGCGGGCGTGGCGGGCGTGCTGGCCGTCGAGACGGGACGGCACGAGCAGCTTCTGACGGTGCAGGATTGGGGCGATCAAATGATCGGCGCGCTCAAGGGTCGCGGCGTCGCCAACCCTGAGATACTGCCGATGACTCTCGAAGAAATTTTCGTTGACACTGTGCGCGCCGAGCGCGAGCGGGGGGCGAATCAATGAACAGCATGATGTTGAAAGCTCTGCTCTGGAAGGAGTGGCGTGAGACTCGTTTGAAGTGGCTGGCGTTCGCCGTGGCCTTCCACCTCCCGCTTTTCATGGCAGGGTTCATCATCTCTTTTCGCAACAGCGCGCGCTTCGATCTGCTCGCGTTGAGCGATGCGATTGCCGGTCAGGTGTTGGAAGTTGCACTCGTGATGCAATCGGGCTTTCTGATTACGGCGGGCCTCTTCCTGCTGTCCTTCTTCGCCGTCGGCTCGGTCGGCGCGGAGCTTGATAATCAGAGCATCTTTTTTCTCTTCGAGCGCCCGCTCAAGCGTTGGCATATTTTGTTGACGAAGTTCGTCGTCGGCGCGGTGCAGGCGACGACCTGCGTCGGGCTGTCCATCCTGACTACAGTGGCGGTCGTGTACGGCGTGATGGCGGCGGCGGCGAGCAACGTCACGCTCGACGGTTCGTGGGGGGCTTTCGTCAACGTACTGGCTAACGGGCTGCGCGGGACGGCGTGGACGATGATCATCGCGTTGATGGTTTACTCGGCGACGTTCCTCTTTTCCGTCCTGTTCGAGAAATGGTGGATCGCCGTCATCGGCGGGGCGCTGTCTCTCGTGGCGATGTTCTACTTTTTCGGCGGCATGCTTTTCGAGTGGGTCATCAGTCGAGCGACCAGAAGCCCTGACACCGACGGCGTCAACCTCGATTTTTACAGCCGCCTCGACCCCGTCCCGATTCTCATCATGCTGCTCGTGAGCGCCGGTTTTTATCTCACTTCGCAGTACGTGTTCGCGCGCAAAGAGATGAGATAGAGACCATCTGGACGGACGTGAGTTTTGAAGTTTGATTGAAATTTCGTTCCGGCCTTCGCGGAATGGAGGTGCATTGTGGAAAGATTGAAAAGTAAAAAACTTGTCATCGGAATCTTCGGCGTGGTGCTCATGCTGGCGCTCGCGGGCTGGCTCTTAGCGTCGCCTTCGTCGGCGCAGGGCGTGCGATTTGAACGTTACATGCCGGCTGAGACGGTCGGCTTCGTACAGGTCAACAATTTGCGCGCGCAGGCGCTCAAGGTCATCAACTCAGAGGCGTGGCACGCCTTCACGAAAGAGAATCAGGCGGCCAGTTCGCTCTTTATGATGGGCGCGAACCACGCGGGCGCGCTCGACGCGAGCTATGCGCTGGCCCTCATCGGCACAGGCACGGGCGCTGACGGCCAGCCGCAGCCGCAGTTCGCGCTCATCGCGGAGTTCAACGACCGCTCGGCGGAGCGAGTCTTTGAAAACAGGTTCATGCGGGTCATCAAAGAGTCGAACGAGAAGGGCACGACGACGAAGACCGAACAGTACGGCAAGAGGACGATCAACGTCGTAGGCAAGGAAGACCGCCAGAGCTTCGCCTACGCGCAGTCGGGCACGACGCTGTTTTTATCGAACACCGTAGAGGCCGTCAAGAAAGTGTTGGACGTGGGCGACGGCAAAGCGAAGTCGCTTGAAGGCAGCGAGAATTTCCAGCAGGCCCGCGCGAAGGCAGGGGAGGACAACGGCGTCTTCGGCTTTCTCGACGGGGCAGCGCTGACGCGCCTGATTGATAACGCGCAGGGACGCGACGAGGGGAGCATCAACGCGTTCAGGCAACTCTTCCACGGTTCCGGCGCAAGCGCCGTGCAGTCCGTCGCCTTCACCAGCAACTTCGTGGACGGTCGTGTGGTCGAGCGTTTCGCGGTCGTCGCGCAGCAAGGCGACGCGGGCCTCTTGAGCACGCTCTCCAATAATCCGCCGAGCACGCGCGCCCTACTTGCGCTCGTGCCGGAAGACGCGCTGCAAGCCTTCGACGCTTCGATTGCCAGCGCGCCGCAGACGTTCGAGCAGATCGAGTCGCTCGTCAACGCGGTCGCGGGGCAGACGGGTAAGAAAAACTTTGGCGACTTCCTCGGCGAAGTCTCCGGCAAGACCGGCGTAGATCTGCGCGGCGATGTGGTGGGAGCACTGGGCGCGGAAATCTGTCTCGCCCAACTGCCAGCCGGAGAAGATCGCAGCGGTGTGATAATTCTCAATCTAAAAGACGAGGCGCGGTTCGCGCAGACCCTTGAGAAATTAGAGGGGCATAAACAACTTGCGGCTACCGTGCGCGATTACAAGGGCATCGCCGTCAAACAGTTGACGGGTGAAAAAGGGCACGCGCTCAACTACGCTTTCGTCGGCGGCAACTTCGTCGCGAGCGGCGACGCGTCCGCCATCGAGCGAGTCATAGACACGGCGCAGGGCGCACGCGCTCTGCCGTCGAACGCCAACTACGTGGCGGCGAGCGCGACGTTCACGGGCGGCCCGCAGTTCGTCTATTTCAACTCGAACGCCGACTATCTCAATCATCTCGGACGGATGCTGACGAGCAATGGAAGCGAGTTTAAGACAACGGGGCAGAAGGCCGAGTTGCCGCCGAGTTTCGCTTACGGCGTTTCGCGTCCCGACGGTTTTTACGTCGAGAGCCACACGCCGCTCGGCACGTTCCCACGGCTGCTGACGGTGGTCACGTCGAAGTTAGAGGGAAAGAAGAAAGAGAAGGAGCACATCTCTGAGTAGAAGTTGACCTCCCGACATTGAAAGCAAAGCGTGCCGCTGTGGAACATTCACAGCGGCACGCTTTTTTTTACAGGGGCGACCGACTTGCATTACCGCCGCCTCGTTTGCCGTTTGAGGTCGTGACCCGCCTTTAATTCGCTCGCATTCATCAAGAGCGGGGCTACTTTTCGTCGCTCAAAGAAATAACCCTGTGCCTGCGCCAACCAAATTCCGCGCAGTCGAGTCTATAGAGACAACCTTACGCGAAGGGATTTGAATGGTAATTACCGGCGAAGATGATTTGATACGGCGCGCACAGGCGGGCGACGCCGAGGCTTTCTGCCAACTCGCGAAAAATTACGAGCGGCGCATCTATTCGCTCGCGCTCCACTACTGCCGCGATTCGCATGATGCCGAAGACCTTTCACAGGAAGTCTGGTTGAAGGTTTACAAATCCGTCGGCAGTTACAGGGGCGAGGCGAGTTTCTATACGTGGCTGCGCCGGATCACGATCCATTCATTTCTCAACCACCAAAGGGCCAACGGGATGACACACGAAGGCGTGACGACGCGGATCAGAATGAGTGGACTGGAAGAGTTACCGGATGAGCCTGCGACACCGCATGGCGCGACGGCAGCGGAGACGGAGAACGGCTTTCACCGGAAAATTCTCGCGGGTCGCGTAATGAGTGCGCTCGGCGAATTGACCCCGCAGCAACGTTTGATGTTCCTGCTCAAACACCGTGAAGGGATGACGTATCAGGAGATCGGCGAATCGTTGGGGTGCTCGGCGGGCAGCGTCAAAAAATCGCTCTACCGCTCGGTGCTCAAGCTGCGGGCCGCGCTCGGCGTCGTCGTTGAAGCGGCGGACGGCTTGGCTGTGCCGGTCGGCGAGAACGGCTGATTTCGGAGAAGAGTGCGATGCATAGTTGTGAAGAGATAGAGGACGAGTTGGTTGACCTGCTCTTCGACGAGATTGAAGCGGAGCGTGTGGGGCGTCTGCTCGCGCAGGTGGAAGACTGCCCGAACTGTTATCGCCGGTATCTCTCGATGACCGAGACGCTGAACGTGTTCGACCACGCCGCGAAAGCAATTGCCCCGGCTGAGGAGTTCTGGCCGGGCTATGAAGAAAGGCTGTTTGAGCGTATGGCACAAGAGATTCATCCGGGCGTCTGGCAGCACGCGTCCGCGAATACTTTCAACACTGCGCGCGAAGAGTTCCGGCTGACAATTCTCGAAGATGCGGGACTGCTGCGGCGACTCGTCGGCGAGTTGAAGTCCATCGCGCGCGAATCCGAGTTGACGTGGCCTGAGTTCAAGCGCGACCCATTCGGATTCACGGGGCGCATGGCCGCCGGTTACGGCCAACTTTTAAGGAAGGCTTTCGCGCAAGAATACGCCGCGCCCGCGCTCTTCGCGCCCTTGTGCGTGCTGCTGTGCGCCGCGACCGTCTGGCTGGCTTTCACCAACAGGTGCATGTTCCTCTCACACTTCGGCGGGCGTTGCGAGCAGTCTTTCACCGCGTCGGAGAATGAAGATTTACGTCTCATCGGGATGTTGCCCATTCCGTCGGAGCAGGAGAAGCCGGAACAGGGCGCTGCCGGGCTGAACAGAGGGGACGGCGGCGGCTCGACGCATAATCGCCAGCGTCCCGGCGGCGGCGGAGGCGGCGGCAACGAGAATCACTTGCCGGTCTCCGCCGGGAAAGTCGCGCCCGGTCGGATGGAGGATCAAATCATCGCGCCGAACGTGCGTCAGCCGACGGTGCTCAACCCTGAATTGGCGATTAGCCCTTCGCTCAAAGCCGATCCATTGTTGCTGCCCGAAGACCTTCGCCCGATTCCTTTCGGCGATCCGCGTTCACTTTCGCAGACGCCTTCCGATGGGCCGGGCAAAGGCGGCGGGCAGGGAACGGGCGAGGGAAGCGGACAAGGGTCGGGCGACGGTAAAGGCTACGGCCCCGGACGCGGCGAGAA
>JBAVPI010000769.1:0-4586 GCA_049692915.1 Pyrinomonadaceae bacterium | reverse complement strand
GGTGACGCCCGTCGTCGTGGCGGCGGTGTCGCTCTTCGGGGTCGAATCTTTCGACGACGACGCGCCTGACTTGGACGAAGAGTAGGAAGAGGTCGGCGACGCGGAAGAGGCGGACGCGGCGGAGGCGTTCGTCTCGCTCGCCGTCGTCCCCTTATCGGCGACTTCTTTGGGCTGCGCCATGCGGCAACTGCCCTCGAAAATCGCGCCGCTCTCGATGACGAGCGCGGGCGTCTGGATGTTGCCGGTGACGCGCGAGACGCGCCCCATCTCGATGCGTTTGGTGGCGATGATGTCGCCGTGAACGGTGCCGTAAATCTGCGCCACCGCGACTTCGAGATTGGCGTCCACCTGCCCGTTGGTCGAGACGATGAGCGTGCCGTCCTGCGATGTGACGCGCCCCGACAGGTGGCCGTCCACGCGCAGCATGCCTTTGAAGCTGGCCTCGCCCGTCAACGAAGTGCCGTTGCCGACAAAGCCGGTCAGCGTGCCTTCCTTGATGTCGCGCGCCAACGATTCGCTCTCGGTAACGGCGCGCGTCGTCGTCGGCGAATTGACCGACGACTGGTTGTAACTGTCCGAAGAGGGCGCGCTCGCGCTGCCGCCCGTCGCAGAGCCGGACGCGTAGCCGCCGCCGCCGCCCGCATAGGGCGAAGCGGGTTGTGGCTGCGGCGTATGGTCAGCCGTATCGTCGGTATGTGTTTGATCCTTCGGATTTCTTCCCGGTCTAAACATTTCACATTCTCCCTGAAAGACTCGCGGTCGGTTGTGTGAACTCGATTGCGGGGAGCAAAGCAATGGCCTGCTTCTGTCTATCGAGTAAATTAACGCGCCGCTGAAGGGCCGGCGCGTCGTCGTGTCGAATAAGAACAAGATGAGAGGCCACGCACGGGACAACGCGTGTGCCCGCCGAGGCTCTGTGCGGAGCGTCGCTAGATTAAGCCGCGGGGCCGATGATAAGCCGAACGCGGCAGAGGTGTCCAGATTTATTTGGGCCGCGCGCCGGGACGACGTGGCGGCAAGAGCTTTACGACTGTCCGGCGAAGCCTCTTCGACTCCCTCTTAATCCGCCGCGCCGCTTGCCGCGCTATCGCTCCAATTTCGCGGCGCGTGGATGTGGTATGCTTTTGTTGTGAGTCGTCCGAAGGGACAGCGGCACTCTCAAGCGGGCACGCGGCGAAAGCATCATTTTTAGCCGTTTTTGCATCGAAAATCGGTTGAGGGCGGTCAAAAACAGTTCAATCGGCTTCACACCACTGAACTGCGCATGTGCCGGAAAAGACGATGAGATAAAGCATTCCAGACTCCATCGTGCTCCTCACTTCAACATTCAGCAAGTGTCAGACTAAATCGCACCGCGACTTTTAGCGAGGCACTATCGCATTGAGTTCAGGCTTTTTACGCCCCGCGTGCGTCCAAAGTTCAAAGCCGTCTCTCGCCGGCAATTCTGGATGAGCAACAGGACAACTAAATTTATGTCACCCCAAAAAACACCGCCGTTAATTATCGGCCTTACTGTGCTGCTCTTTCTTTTTTCATTTTCCGGCGCGGCGCGGGCCGGCGACTTGAGCCTGCAATCCTTCGGGGCCGTGGCGGACGACGGGCGGGACGATGCGCCCGCGCTTCAGGCGGCGCTCGAACAGTTGAGTGCCGACGGGGGAGGCAGAATTATTTTTCCCGCCGGGCAGACAGACATCCTGTCGCCCGTCTCGAAAGACTTCCTCGACCAAGCCTCTTCGCTGACGCTGACAGGGATCAACTCCGGCTCCAGAATCCACATCGCGGTCGGCCCCTCCGCCGTCGGCATCGAACTCGATAATCTTGAGAGCGTCGTCATCGAGAAGCTGGTCTTTCACGGCACGTCCGTGCCGGACGACAGCGACCCGCTCTTTATGGACGCCGCGCACGCCATACGCTTCTCTTCGTGCATGCGCGCCGTCGTTCGCGACTGCGACTTTTACGGGCTGGCCTCCGGCGCTGAGGACGGCTCGGTGTTGAGCGCGATCCAGTCAGACCTCCACGTTGAGGACTCTTCATTTCGCGGCTGCGTCGGTTCGTTCTATAGCAACGGTGCGGTGCTCGCGAGCCAAGACTGGCGCGGGTTGACGGTGCGCCGCGTGGACTTTCTCGACTACGGAACGCTCAACGGCGTCTATTATTCCAAAACCCCCTCGTTCGCAGGCTCTTGGATTTACACGGGCACGCCGCGCTCGTTGACGGATGCCACAGGGCAGAGGCGAATCGTGATCGAAGACGTGAGGATGGACGAAGGCGCGGACAAGGGTTTGTTCGTGTCGGGCGGGGCGCAGTTCGTCTCGGTCAAGGGACTCAACTGCAACGTTAGCGGCGGGTCTGAAGGCGTCGGCGTGTGGCTCAACGGCGTGACGCGCGCCCGCATCGAGCAGTCGTGGTTCGGTTTCACCACCAGCAACCGCCCCGGCATTCAACTCTCGGACAGCGACATCGTCGAGTTGGAGAGCGTCAAGTTCGCCGACGGCGTGAGCCACGTCTGGACGATCCGCGACACCGACTGGCTCATCCTGCGCCACTGCGAAATTCCGGCGGACGCGCGCTACCCGAACGGCGTCAGGAACGAAGGCAACACGCGCATCGAAGTGATAGACAGAGTGCCGGTCAACACCGTCTCGTTCGGTGCACCGAATTTCACGACCGCCGAAGGAACTAAGGCGGCCAACATCGTCATCACACGCACGGGCGACACGTCCGAAGCGGCGACATTGGATTATCAAACCGCGAGCGGCACAGCCTCCGCGCCCGCCGACTTCGCTCCCGTTCACGGGGCGCTCCGGTTCGCCGCGGGCGAGACGCAGACCTGTTTCACCGTCCCCATCGTGGACGATGCCGACATCGAGCCTGCGGAGTCAATCAATCTCGTCATCAGCGACCCGACGGACGGGGCGCGTCTCGGCGAACAGAGCACGGCGGTTCTGACCATCACGGACGACGACGCGCCTATGCTCGGCTTCGCGCAAAAAGCCTACACGGGCGACGAAAAGACGGGCAGCGCCGTCATCACTGTGACGCGCACGGGCGACATGTCGAAGGCCGTCGCCGTGCGCTATCAGACGAAGGACGGCACGGCGACGGATCGCTCCGACTATAACTTCGCCGTGGGCGTGCTCCGCTTCGCGCCGGACGAGGCGGAAAAGAGTTTCGTCATACGCATCACGGACGACGCTTTCGTCGAAGACCCTGAAACCGTGCTGCTCACGCTCGACGACCCGACGGGCGACGGCGTGCTCGACAAAGCCACGGCCACGCTGACGATCAACAGCGACGACGTGGCCTCCGTCACGCCCGCGGAGAATCCTCTGGGTGACGCGAACTTCTTCGTCTCGCAGCACTACGCGGACTTTCTCAATCGCACGCCGGACGCCTCCGGTCTGGCCTTCTGGACGAAAGAGCTTAACGATTGCCAGACGGCTGAGTGCCGCGAGGTCAAGCGCATCAACGTCTCTGCGGCCTTCTTTCTCTCCGTCGAGTTTCAGGGCACGGGCTACTTCGTTTATCGAGTCAATCAGGCGGCACACGCGTCGGGCGAGCGTCTGCCTTTGCATGATTTTCTGTTGGAGACGCAGGAGATCAGCAGCGGCGTGGTGGTCGGGCAGGACGGGTGGCAAGAGCGGTTGGAGGCGAACCAGCAGGCTTATGTCGAAGAGTTGGCCGCGCGCCCGGAGTTTATGGAACGCTATCCGGCGACGCTGACGCCCGCCGGGTTCATTGACGCGCTCAACCGCAACACGGGCGGGTCGCTCTCACAAACCGAGCGAGACGCGCTTGTGAGCGCATTGGAGGCGGGCACGATGAGTCGCGCGCGTGCGCTCAGGGCCGTGGCCGAGGATGCGGATTTTCGCGCGCGCGAGTTCAACCGTGCCTTCGTCCTGATGCAATACTTCGGCTACCTCCGACGAGAGCCTGACGCCGCCGGTTTCGACTTCTGGCTGCGCAAGCTCGACGAATTCGGCGGCGACTATGTGAGAGCCGAAATGGTCAAAGCCTTCCTCGACTCCGCCGAGTTCCGTCAACGTTTCGCCGCGTAAAGAAGCCGTGGGTTTGACGGCCCCTCTGCCCGCTACAATGAAGCTTGACGGGCCTGCAAGTGATATATGCAGCCGCGCGAGGCTTTTTCGCAGGCGTCCGAACATCATTCTCACGCCTGCGAAGACTCTTCCCACGCCTGCGCACGACGTTTCCACCATTGCGAACGTCATTTCCACGCCTGACAACGACATTTCCACGCATGCGAATGACGTTTCCACGTTTGCGAATGACGTTTCCATGTATGGGAACAGCATTCGCACGCATGCGAACGTCATTTCCACGCGTGCGAAGACTGTTCGCACGACTGCGAAGACCGTTTGCACGACTGCGAAGACTGTTCGCAGCCGTGCGAATGTCGTTGTCGGGCGTGCGAATGTCGTTGTCGGGCGTGCGAACGTCGTTCACGCGCAGGCGAGCGTTAATGTTATGCGTGCGAACACAAATCGAGCGCGTGGAAATTTGTTTGCCGGGGCTGATTGTTGAGGGCGGCGAGGAAGAAAGTTGAGGGCGGGGACGAAGAGAAAGGG
>JBAVPI010000768.1:0-5085 GCA_049692915.1 Pyrinomonadaceae bacterium | reverse complement strand
TACGTCGAGCCGGGCGTCGAGTCGGGAGCGGCGGGGCGTGCGGCGGCAGAGTACATCGAGGCCGCGGTCGAGTTGTGCGGCTCCGGCGCGGTGGACGCCATCTCGACCGCGCCTATTAATAAACGCGCGCTCTTTCTGGGCGGCTATAGTTTTCCCGGCCACACGGAATTTCTGGCGCACCTGACGGGCGCGGAAGACTGCGCGATGGCCTTCGTCGCGTCGAATCTGCGGATCGTGCTGATCTCCACGCACGTCCCTCTGTCGGAGGCAATCCGGCTGGTGCAAAAGGAGCGGATCGTGCGCGTCGTCAGGCTCGCCAACCGTGAATTGAAACGCTGGGGCATCGCTGAGCCGCGCATCGCCGTCGCCGCGCTTAACCCGCACGGCGCGGAGGGTGGACTGTTCGGCGTGGAGGAGTCAGCGGAAATTCTCCCCGCGGTCGAGGCGTGCCGCGACGTGGACGGTATTGACGCGCGCGGGCCTTTCTCTGCGGATACGGTCTTCCTGCGGGCCTCGCGCGGGGAGTTCGACGCGGTCGTTTCGTGTTACCATGATCAGGCGATGATTCCGGTCAAGTGCCTCTCGTTCGGCGAGGCGGTCAACGTCACACTTGGCCTGCCGTTTATCCGCACCTCTGTGGATCATGGGACGGCCTTCGACATCGCGGGGCGCGGCGTGGCCGAGCATTCGAGCATGGTCGCCGCCATCACGCTCGCCGCGCGTCTCTGTCGCGCAGACGAGAGCGGCAGGGCAGTGGAAGTTTAAGGGTGAGTGTGGAGAGATGAGGGATGAGCGGAAGCTAAATGGTCGTTCTCACTTCATCCTTCCGCCCTCCGCCCTTGGAACCCGGAGGGTTTGAGAGTGTCCGAGCAGGAAATAACAGCAGCATCCTCACGTCGGATTATGGTCGCGGACGACGATCCGGCCATCCTTCGTTTGATTACGGCCATCCTCGAAAAGGAGGGCTACACGGTTTTGCCTGCGCGCGACGGGCGCGAGGCTTACAGGCTGTTGCAGACGGAGAGCGATTTTCTCGCCTGCGTCTTCGACGTGATGATGCCGGCCATACAGGGGCCGGAACTCGTCCGCTACATGAAGTCGGAGCGGCGTCTGATGAAGATTCCGGTGATGATGATGACCGCCGAGCAGAACCCGAAACTCTCTTCCGATAGCTTCGCGGCGGGCGCAGTCGTTTTCCTGCCCAAGCCGTTTACGACTTCGCAACTGCAAGTCATGCTGCGAATGCTCATCAGCAAAGCGCAGGGCGAGTGAAACCGGCGGGGCCGCCGCTCCGTAAAAAGGTTCTCGGATGTCCCGGCCGGAGCGGTGCAGGCGAGGTGTTGAAGATGTTACATCTGACGCGGTTGCCATCTTGTACGTTGAGCATGGGGCGCATCACTCAAGCGATGCTGCTCGTCGTCTCGCTCGCGCTGTGTTCGGCGGCGGCGTCGGGCGCGCAATCGGGACGGCGCAGGATGGAGCCGCCCAGTCCGATCAGTTCGCCTGCGACAGATGCGGCGAAAGAGGGCGAGTCGGAATCGCAGCCTAAAAGCTCGACGGCGAAACGGACGGACGCCGCGCTTGTGACCTTCATCGTGATGGAAGACGACAACATCATCGTGAGCATCCCTTACGGCGCGCGCGAGGCCGTGTTCGACGGCTTCCTGCGACGGTTGAAGGATTCGCGGGCCGTCTCGGTCGAGAGCGCGGGCCGCGGCGGTCGCGGTCAGGCGCGTGACCGTGCGAAGAAAGAAAAGGACGCCTTCGTCGTGCTCTTGCAATTGGAAGAGGACGCCGCTGATTCCGGTCGGGCGAGCATCGGCGGGAGCGCCGACACGAGAACGCTCGTCATCAAGACTTACGTCTATGCGCCTGCGACGGGCGATTTGAAGTTCACAGACCGCGTCTGGCAGCGACCCGTCCGCCAGAGCGCGACCATCGGCGGCGTGCGCCTTCCCGTCCCGGTCTCGCGGCAAAACCGTTACCCGTCCGAACTACAACTCGAACAAGCGGCGCGCGATGCAGCCGACCGCGTGATGTCTCGCTTTAACGTGATACCCCCGACAGAAAACTAACAACGAAGAGGATGACGAACTGACCTATGCCTGAGTTGCGTGGCAAACAAGCAGAGCCGGAAGTTAAGGAAGAGTGGAAGCGCGCCTACGCTATTTATCGCGAAGCACCGGGCGCTCCGCACGACAAGAAGGCGGATCGCACGGAACGTATCAACTACGTCGCGCAGGAGTTGCGCCTGACGCGAAAGCAGGCCAAGCGCCGCGTGCGTAACTATGAGGCGTGGCAGCGCAACATTAAGAAGGGACTCGTCGAGCCGTAAATCCGGGGCGTGGCGATGATCCAAAAAAATTCTTCCACGGCTCAAATTCCGAAATCACCTTCCGCCAGACACCGTCGGCGACTCAGCGCCTTGTGCTGGCTTGTCGCCGCGTTGCTCTGTCTCGTAACGACGACGAGCGCGCAGAAGAGACCCAAACCGGCCCTCAAAGAGAAGGACGCGCGACGTGCGATTGCCGTCGCGCCCGGTCTCGCGCTGAAGACGGGCGCGGTGCGCATTCGCGACATCTCGGCGGCGGGCGTGACGCCTGTCATCGTCGTGGCTGAAGTCACCACGGCCTTCCGTTTCCGGCGCGGCGAGGATAAAGAAGGCGCTGGTGGTGCGGTGGTGGTGGTGGTGCGGCCCGCGCCGACGGATGAGGCGGGCGGTGTGCCGTGGCGACTCGCGGAGATGCGGACGGGAGATCGTAGCTGGGAAGAGATAAGCTTACTCGTCGCGCCGCTCGGCGCGGAAAATGTCCGGCGCGCGCGCTCCGCGCTAGAAAGTCTCGCCGCAGACTTCGAGACTCAACAGCGCGAACTTCAAAGCAACAAAGAGATCGCGCGCGACGGCCTGCGCATGACGACGTTTTCGCCGCTCGTCTCATCGGCGGTCGCGGAGGTCGGCGTCGAGGCGGCGTTTCGCCTTGAGCGAGACGGTGGCGGAAAGTGGCGCGTGGCGGAGGTCACAATCGGCGACGCGTCGAGCGGGGACATAAACGCGCTCGTCGCCTCCGTCAACGCGCAGAAGAACGAGCGGGCGCGCGTTGAACTCGACGAGATCAAGTCGGCGCTCGAACGCTTTCGCGCGGAGCGGGGCTTCTACGTCGTCGCGAAGGACGAGGCGGCGCTTCTCGATAGTCTCAGCCCGCGCTACCTCAAGCGCGTCATCCGCATAGACCCGTGGCACAGGCCGTACCGCTACGAAGGCACACGCGAGAATTACTTTTTGCGCTCGGACGGGGCGGACGGTTCGGCGGGCACGGTTGACGACATCGGCGTCAACGGAAAATCATCTTGACGCGCAATTGTCGCCTCTGTTAGGTTTGATTTGTGGCCCTTGCGGCGAAGTTGATTCCGCTGAAGGCCACACGCCCTGCCATCCTGTTTCCACTGTCTAGCCAAGCACAAACCCCTGACGGATGGCCCCTCATTCCGGGAGAACTTTTTGGACACGGGACGCCCGAAACTGCTTCTCGCAGACGACTCGATCACCATTCAGAAGGTCATCGGTCTCACCTTCTCCGACGAAGGCATGGAAGTAGTGCTCGCGTCGGACGGCGACGAAGCGATGCGTCATCTGGCGGACGACACGCCGCCGGACATCGTGCTGGCCGACGTGCTGCTGCCGGGCCTGTCCGGTTACGAAGTGTGCCGGCGCATCAAAGCCCACAGCCGTTTCCAACACATACCCGTCGTGCTCCTCGTCGGAGCATTTGAACTCTTTAACGAAGCGGAGGCGCGCCAAGCGGGCGCGGATCAAATCTTGACCAAACCATTCCAATCCATACGCGATCTGGTGAGCAAAGTCGGCTCACTGCTCGGCGGCGAGTCAAAGCCGGAGGCCGAAGCCGAGTCGCACGACGAATCGCCGCCGCCGTCGCCGTCGAGTCGTCCGCAGCCGTTCCCCCCGGCCGGCAGTCGTGTCGCCGACACCGTGCGGCGCGAGCCTGCCGCGCATACTGACTTTGATTCGGTCGCCGCTCAACCAGCCGGAGTTACACTAGACCCTTCGGCCTCTTTCGCAGACCTCGTGATGGATGATCAGATGATTGAAGCAAAACCCGCCGACCGATACGAAGACGCGCCGACGCAATCTCACTCCGTTGAACCGCCTGCTCCGATGCTTTCGCGGGCGGACGCCTCCTCCGGCGACGCGAGCGGCGACATGGCTTCCGAAAGGGGCGTGTCGGGTGATGAGGGCCGCGACCTCTTCGCCGCGCGGAAGGTGGGAAATGAAGTGCTGGCCGGACAGCCGCAGCAGCACGCCTTCGCCGCGCGCTTCGCGAGCGCCGGTGACGCGGACGACGCGCTGCTCGATCTGGGCGGAGACAATCTTGCGCCCGCCACCGCGGAGGCCGACGATTTCGTCCTCGACCTCGAAGACGATTTGCCGTCGCCCCAACGCGTTGCCGCGCACGATGATGATGTCTTTGATCTCGATGCGCCCGCCTACGAGTGGCCTGAGAGCGCGGGCGAGACTGGGCGCACTGCCGTCGCCGATAACGCCGCTCATCCGGAACAAAGTCGAAACGAGTTTGAGTCGGCGGAAATGATCGAGGCTGAGGCCATCCCGCAACATCGAGTCCCGTTCACGATGTCGGACGAGGGCGGGTCGTCGGCCACCACGTCGCGCGCATTCATCGAGCCGACGGTCGTGCCCGCCGAAGAGTCTGCGGCGGCGGTCGCCGGAGCAGCCGAAAGCCATTACGCAGACGACAGCGTCGAGGGCGATGTCGCGAGACCGCCCGCCGTCGTGGGGTCGGAAACGATGGCCGGGAGCGTCGGACGAGCGCGCGCAGGCATCGAACAACTCGTCGGCCTTGAACAGCTTTCCCCCGAAGCGATAGACGCCATCGCACGTCGCGCCGTCGAGATGCTCTCGGAGAAAGTCGTGCAAGAGATCGCGTGGGAAGTCGTCCCGCAACTCGCCGAACTGCTCATCAGGCAACGCCTCGACGAAGAGTCGCGCAAAGGGTAGGAATCGAGGGTTAAAGATTAAAGGCGCGCGGCGAAAGTAGCAGACTCTACTAC
>JBAVPI010000767.1:0-2152 GCA_049692915.1 Pyrinomonadaceae bacterium | reverse complement strand
GCGTCCGGCTTCTCGACGCGCAGCAGCACGTCGCGCCCGACCATCATCCGCGCCAGTTCCGCGGCGTTCGTCTCGCTCGTCCTAACGCGCCCGACGACGCGCCCGTCGCGCATCACCGTCACGTCGTCCGAGATGGCGAGCACCTCTGAGAGTTTGTGCGTGATGATGACGACGGTCTTACCCTGCTCGCGCATGCGTCGGAGGATGACGAAGAACTCCTCGACTTCCTGCGGCGTCAAGACCGCCGTCGGCTCGTCGAGTATCAAGAGCCGCGCCTGACGATAGAGCGCCTTCAACAATTCGACGCGCTGCTGCTGCCCGACCGACAAAGTTTCGACGGGCGCTTCCGGGTCAACCGACAGTTTGAACTCGTCCGAGAGCGCGCGAATACGGCTCGCGGCTTCCCGTAAATCGAGCGTCGCGGCGCTGCCCGGCTCCGCGCCGAGCACGATATTTTCGGCCACCGTCATCGTGTCCACGAGCATGAAATGCTGATGCACCATGCCGATGCCGAGGGCAATCGCGTCGTGCGGCGTCGAGATGCGGCGGGTCTGACCGTCAACGACGATGTCGCCGGAGTCCGCCGTGTAGAAGCCGTAGGCGATGCGCATCGCCGTGGATTTGCCCGCCCCGTTCTCGCCCACAATCGCGTGAATCGTCCCCGGCTCGACGCGTATCTGGACGTGATCGTTGGCGAGCACGTTGCCGAAGCGTTTGGTGATGTCTCTGAGTTCCAGCATAAGAGGTAGAGGTCGGAGGTCGGAGGTCAGTAAGAGTTAGTATCAACTAATCTCTAACCCCCAGTCTCTCACCTCCGCTTTATTTCGCCATCGCATCCGTGACGTTGATCTCTCCGGCGATGATTTTCTGTTTCGCCGCGTCAACTTCTTTGAGCACGTCGGGCGGAATGATCGTCTCGTTGTTTTTGTCGAGCGCGTAGCCGACGCCTTCCGTCTCAAGGCCGAAGACGTGGAAGCCGCCTTTGAACTGATGATTGACGACATCCTTCGCGATGTCATAGACGGCATTGTCCACGCGCTTGACCATGCTCGTTAAGACGAAGCCGGGCTTGACGCCGTTCTGGTTCGAGTCAACGCCGATGACGAACTTGCGCGCGCGCCCACCCTCGTCTTTGCCCGCTTGCTCGACGGCATCGAACGCGCCGAGGCCGGAATTGCCTGCGGCTGTGAAAATCACGTCCGCGCCCTTATCAATCTGCGACAGCGCGAGTTCCTTGCCCTTACCCGGATTGTTCCACGCCGCGTCGTTGACGCCGACGAAATTCTGAATGATGCGCACGCCCGGATTGACGGCCTTCGCGCCCTCTTCATAGCCCGTCTCGAACCTGTGAATCAAGGGTATGTCCATTCCGCCGATGAAGCCGAGCGTGCCGGTCTTCGACGTTTTCGCGGCGAGCATGCCGACGAGGTATGACCCTTGATGCTCCTTGAAGACGAGCGAGGCGACGTTCGGCAACTGGCTGACGCCGTCCACGATGGCGAAATTAATGTTCGGGTAATCTTTCGCCACGATCTCCATAATCGGTGCTTGCGCGAAGCCGACGCCGATAATCAGATCGTAACCGCGTTCGGCAAAGGCGCGCATCGCCGGTTCGATATTCGTGGGCGTGCCCGGCTCAACGTCGCGCAGCACGATGGGCAAATCCTTAGCCGCGCGCTTCACGCCCTCCCACGCGGCGGCGTTGAACGAGCGGTCGTCCTTGCCGCCGATGTCGAAGACGATGCCGACGTGGATTTTCGATTTGTCGTCAGCCGCCTCCGCCCCGCGATTGCAGGACGCGTTCGACCAGACGAGCGCGGACAGTAGAATCGTCGTGATAAAAAAACGTGGCTTCATCATGTGACTACTTCCTTGATTAAGGCGTGCGCGTTCGGGCGTTCGTCGCCGATGATGTAAGCCGCGCGGATTCGGCCCGCCGCTTGATCGGCTATCGAATCTCCACGGCAGAGCAGCAGGCCGAGCGTGTCGCCGTCTCTCACTTCGTCGCCGATCTTCGCGCCCGCGAGAAAGCCCACGGCAGGGTCAATCATATCTTCCATCCGCACGCGGCCTCCGCCGATGGAAGCCACCGCGCGACCGATTTCTGCGGCGTCAATTCCTGTGACGAAGCCCGCGGCTACGGATTCTACCC
>JBAVPI010000766.1:0-3214 GCA_049692915.1 Pyrinomonadaceae bacterium | reverse complement strand
TATGCGGAGATAATAAGAATCATTGAGCTAGTCAAGTATAGAGGGGAAAGCCAATCGCTCTCAGCACTAGACTTTAACGTCTTGGGCTATTAGTGTCCCGCAATCTAACGCTCGGCATGTAGCGGACCGCGAGCCAGCGTGCCTCTTAATCTGTGCAGATTCGCCGCGGCCGCTTTCGGCTCGGCGTTCCTAGCAGCGAAGCGTCGGGTAGCGGACATGGAGATTCGGTATGTCGAGGAGGCAGACCCAGTCAAACAGGCGCTCTTGGAAATCTACGCTGCTACCTCGCTCGGGACGCCTTATAACGATTTCGAGAATCATTGACGGCGACGGCTAACAACGGCCTGCACCCGACTGCGAACAGGAGAGATGTCATCAACACCATAGGGGCCGCGCGGCGGGTAATGCCGGACGTTCGGTGCTCACGATCTAATTTAAGAATGACTTGCCTGGAGCGAGCCTGATCGGTTACTTGAGCCGAGCTTCAAGCCCGAATGTTGGTTTTCATAGATGCCGCCGAGACGTCCAGCACATACCACCGACGCACTCTATGCCATAGGGCGCAACGTCGTTAATTTCCAACGTCTGGAACATATTCTCAAACAGCTAGCGTCGTTTGCGCCCTTTTGCGCGACGCCGTCAAGGCTCCAAAGCGAGGTTGAGAAGCAAAGAGCAAGGGCCCTGCGACTGACTCTTGGGGGAGCTGTCAAGAAATGGATAGAAAGCGAATTCCACGCAACCGAACCAAAACAAGTCCCACGACTTGATCAACAAATCATTATTTCCTTCGGATTCGATCTGCCAACGACTCCAGAATACTTCGATCAGCTGTCAGGCGAACTAGAGTCATTGGCGCAAGAGCGAAATTGCCTAATACACCAGGACTTGGCCCAACTGAACTTCGAGGATGAAGCAGAATGCAACGCACTAAGCATTCAGCTCAATGCTCAGAATGATCGAATTATCAGGGCAACAAAATTCCTCGGAACAATCCTTAAGCAAATGAAGGAGTTAGCCCGGTTGATAGCCTCAGACGAGGGCTTGATTCGGGAATTGGTAAGCCCTACTTTCGTGGAAGAGGACGCTGAGTAGAGCCTCTTTGCTAACGCCGCGCCGAACAAGCACTTGGATCGGACCCGCCATGAGGGGCTTCTTTAGGCAGTTGCGTGGGCGAGCCGCTCAAGCGCAGCGTTCTGCGGCTCATAACAATGGAGAAATGACATGGTGAAACCAGCTAAGAACACGATTTGCCTTTGGTACGCCGAAGACGCCGAAGACGCGGCGCGTTTTTACGCCGAGACCTTTCCCGATTCATCCGTCGGGGCGTTGCACCGCGCCCCGGGAGACTTCCCTTCGGGTAAGCAAGGGGATGTGTTGACGGTCGAGTTTACGGTGATGGGGATTCCCTGCCTCGGGCTCAATGGCGGACCCGCGTTCAAGCACAACGAAGCATTCTCGTTTCAGGTCGCAACCGCTGACCAGTCCGAAACGGATCGTTACTGGAACGCAATCGTCGGCAATGGCGGGCAGGAGAGCGACTGCGGCTGGTGCAAGGATAAATGGGGATTGTCCTGGCAGATCACGCCCGTTGCACTGACGAAAGCGGTGACTGATCCCGATGGCGCGGCGGCCAAGCGCGCGTTCGATGCAATGATGGGGATGAAAAAGATCGACATCGCTGCAATCGAGGCGGCATACCGCGGTTGACGTGAGGCTTGACCAGCGCTCTCGTCTCACGCCGCCGAACTAGCGGAGGCACCCGATCCCGCACAGAGCTGAGTTCATACGTCCTTCTCAGTGCCGTCGTGCGGGCCGGGTGATCATGGTCGTTCGGTCAGCTACTTTTACATAATTGAATGGGATGAAGCGGCTGGCCGCCGCGCCGCGGCATAATGCCCTGCTCTTTGAACACGCGGGTTATACCCGCACAGAGGGAGGTCGGCCATAGACTTCATTGGCATCGATTTGCACAAGACTTCCAGCCAGATCTGCGCCCTCGGCGAAGGAGGCGAGCTGACCGAGCGTCGCATCAAGACCACCAGAGCGGCCTTCGATGAGGTGTTCGCCGATCGACTGCCAGCGCGCATCCTCGTCGAAGCCTCGACCGAGAGCGAGTGGGTCGCGCAGCACCTTGAGAGCCTCGGCCACGAGGTCATCGTCGCTGCCCCTGACTTCGCGCCCATGTATGCCACCCGCGACAAGAAGATTAAGACCGACAAGCGCGACGCGCGGGCGCTGTGCGAGGGCTGTCGCATCGCCACCGGCGGCTCCGACAACTTCGTCAGGCGCGTCGACTGCCCGCGCATGTGATGACGGCCATCGCCCCGCTCTTCGAGAGCCTGAAGATGCTCAACCGGCACATAGCAGAGGCCGACGCGGAACTGGAGAAGATAGTCCGCGAAGATGAGGTGGTGAGGCGGCTCTGCACCGCGCCGGGAGTCGGTCCGGTGACGGCCACAACCTTCGCCGCCACCATCGACGACGCCACTAGGTTCAGAGCCGCGAAGCAGGTGCGCTCCTACCTCGGGCTGGTGCCACGCGAGTACAGCTCAGGCGAGCGTCAGCACCGGCGGCGCATTAGCAAAGCGGGAGGGAGTAGCGCAAGGACGTTACTGGTGGAGGCGGCGTGGGCGCTTATCCGGTGGCGCAACGCGAAGAACCAAGCGCTCTACGACTGGGCGATGAGGATCGCCGCACGACGCGGCAGGGCTAGGGCGTTGAACAGGAAAGAAAATGCTTGACGCAGGGACGCCGCTTCACAGAGCCAGTATAGACCCTGTGAAGAGCGGGCGCGAATTTTACCTTCGTGCCCGCTTTCATCGGCGACCGCTAAAAACGTGGTTATCATGATCCCTCTTCGTTTGTCGTCAGCGTGAGTTCTCTGGAAGTTTTCGTATCGGTAAGCGTAACTTGTGCTCCAGCGACGGCCCCGCCGTTCGAGTCAGTGACAGTTCCGGTGACCACTGAAACCGCCTGCGCCTAAATCATCACCGGACACAGAAAAACCAGCAGCGACATCACTAATAGAGAGGGTAACTTTGCGATCAGCCTACCCGCTTTATTAAGGCTCGGAGCGACAAGACCGGATCGGTAGGTTCGCTTGACTCGTTTTTCATGATTATTCTGACTCCCTTAGCTGGTCTCTTGAGGTTTAGTTTGCACGCGGGGAGACCTTGGGTCTGACATCCCTTAATGTTCGTCAAGCATCTAGGGA
>JBAVPI010000765.1:0-3662 GCA_049692915.1 Pyrinomonadaceae bacterium | reverse complement strand
GGGCGGCACGAGCGGCGACGCACACCGGCTCGGCCTACGTCCGCGCCAACTTCCGCGGCGTGCCTCTGCCTTCGACCGTCGGCGCATCCACGTATGTCCTGTGGGCCATCGTCCCCGACGGGCGCATCGTTTACATGGGCAGCCTGCCCGTCACGGACGATCTCAATCAGGCCGAAATCTACGTCCGCACCGCGGGCTTCGGCACGGACACTTTCGACCTCTTCGTCACGGCGGAACGCCAGCGCCCCGTCCCCGCGCCCTCCGAGCAGCGCGTGCTCACGCCCAAACTCGCCCGCATGATCGTCAAATAGACCCCACGCACATTCGGCAGCCGCACGCCGCACGATATAGAATAAGAATAGTGACTGCTGACAGGTGACGAGAGAAGACAGGTTTTTAACCTATCGCTTGTCACCCGTCATTGCTTTTGAGGAGGACGTATGGCGAAGAAGGGTTCCGTCCTCGTCGTTGATGACGAGGAAATCATGCGCGACGTGCTGGAGACTTTGCTCTCGACGGAAGGCTATCGCGTTGATCTGGCGAAGACCGGCGAAGAGGGCTTGGAGATTTACGGTCGCCGCCCCTACGACGTGGTGCTGCTCGACGTTTCGATGCCGGGCATGGGCGGCTTGAGCGCGCTCGAAGAGCTTTTGAAGATTGACTCCGAGGCGGTCGTCGTGATGATTACCGCTTACGCGACTTTCGACACGGCCATCGGTGCGTGGGAGCGCGGAGCGATGGGCTGCATTCGCAAGCCTTTTCAAAACGAACAGATCACCGCCACGGTCGCCGCCGGCATCAAGCGCCGCCGCAAGGAAGAGGAACGACAGACGCTCAGACGCGCCATGAGTCGCAGCGTCGAGCGCGGCTCGATCATCGGTCGCTCGGAAAAGATGCAGGCCATCTTCTCGCTCGTGGATCAGGTCGCGCCCGCGCGCTCGACCGTCCTCATCACCGGCGAATCGGGGACGGGCAAGGAACTCATCGCCAAAGCCATCCACGAGCAGAGTCCGCGCGCGGCTAAAACTTTCGTCACCGTCAACTCTTCCAACATCCCGTCTGAACTTTTGGAGTCGGAACTCTTCGGCCACACGCGCGGCGCTTTCACGGGCGCGGTCGCGGCCAAGAAGGGGCTGTTTGAAGTCGCCGACGGCGGCTCGCTCTTTCTCGACGAGATCGGCGACATCCCGCCGGAGACGCAGGCGCGTCTGCTTCGCGTGTTGCAGGAGCGCGAATTCACCCCCTTGGGCGACACCGCGCCGCGCCGCGTGGACGTGCGCATCGTCGCCGCCACCAACATTGATTTGAAGGACGCTGTGCGTCAGGGCGCGTTCCGCGAAGACCTCTACTACCGCCTCGCCGTCGTCCCCATCGAGATGCCGCCGCTGCGTGACCGGCGCGAAGACATTCTCCCGCTCGCGCAGCACTTCATACGCAAGTACAACGAAGAGAACGCGCGTCAAATCTCCGAAAATCTTCCGCCCGAAGTGCTCGCGCTGCTCGAAGCCTACACGTGGCCCGGCAACGTCCGCGAATTGGAGAACGTCATCGAGCGCGCCGTCGTCATCGCCCCCAGCGACGAAGTGTCGCGCCCGTGCCTGCCGCGCGACATCTCCGACCCGCAGAAAGCCTTCAGCCCCTCGCAAGGGTCGGGCAACTCGGTTGACGTGAGCCACGGCGTCAACTTCTACGACGAAGTCCGCCGCTTCGAGATAGACCTCATCCGCCGCGCCCTCAAACAGACGGTCGGCCATCAATCCCGCGCCGCCCGTCTCTTAGGCATGAACGCGACGACGCTCAACTCGAAGATCAAGACCTACAACATCCAACTGGGCGAGTGATAAATGAAACTTGAATAGAATTTAGATAAGCATCATAATTCGCAATATGAATGAGGAACCGACACAAGATATGCCGGATGGAAGCTCTTTCGAGGATCGTGTCTTCGCCCGCTTCGATGCGCTCGACGCACGACTCAAAAGGCTTGAGGATGAGGCGGAGCGGAGAGCTTTTGAGACCAAGCCAATCTGGGAGCGCGCCTTGGCCGAAATTCTGGAAGTGAGTCAGCGATTGAACGAGTTTCGCGGAGAAGCCAACGACGCCTTCAGCAACCTTTCGCGAAAACTCGGCGTGCTCGGCAACGATATGATTCAACTTCGCGCCGACCAGTCTCACGTCGAGAGCCGACTTGATAATCTTGAGTCCAATTCGCAGCGGTAGCCTCTCGAACCCGGCAGCCGGAATTTCTCACCACGATAAAATCCACACCCACCGTGAAGTGATCCACTTACCTGCATCTGACCGCTCGATAATCTGATTTGCTTGCTGCTCGCGGGCGCTCACCACCAGCCGAGCAGTTTCCACCACAGCAATCCACAGACAGTCCAGATGATGATGTTCGGCACGGAGACGAGCAGGCCGAGCGCCCACCACGTTCGCTGTCGGACGTAGCCTGCGCCGAACCAGATGGGCGCGTGCGTCGTGCCGTAGTGCGTCAGGGAGGCGTTGAGGTTCGAGAAGTAGGCGAGCGGGAGCACTGCGAGATAAGCGGGCGCGCCCGCCGCGAGCATGACGATGAGAAAGGGCGTGTACATCGCCGTCGCGTGCGCCGTGATGCTGGCGAAGGCGTAGTGCGAGTAGAAGTAGATGAAGAGCAGCGCGGCGAGCGCAGCCCACCACGCCCACCCGTTCGTCAGAGAGGCGGACGCTTCGGCGAAACGTTTCGTGATGCCCGTCTCGCCGAGCGCTTCGGCCATCCGCACGAGTCCGCCGTACCAGATAAACACGTCCCACGCGCCGCGCTCCGCGAGCACGTCCTCCCATTCGAGCACGCCGCTCAAGAGCAGCACGCCGATGCCTAACAGCGCGACGACGGCATAGTTCAGATTGTGCCACCCGGTCGTCATCCACAGTCCGGCGACGAGCGCGAAGACGAGCAGCATCATGCGTTCAGGCCAGCGCATCGGCCCCATCCGCCGGAGTTCTTCGGCGGCGAGTTCGGCGGCGGCGGGCGTGTGCTTCACTTCCGGCGGAAAGACTTTGTAGAGCAGGAGCGGCACGACCGCAAGCGAGACGAGGCCCGGCACGAGCGCGCCGAGCGCCCAACGGCTGTAACTCAAATCAATGCCCGTCACCTCGCGCGCGAACTTGGCGATCAGGACGTTTGATGCCTGCCCCGTCAGAAACATCGCGCAGACGATCACGTCGCACTGGTAGAGCAGCACTGTGAGAAACGCACCGAGCCGCCCGGCGGTCGGGCCGGGGCGTGAGTCGTAGGCTTCGGCGAGACTCTTGGCGACGGGAAAAATAACGCCGCCGGAGCGCGCGCCGTTCGACGGAATAATCATCGCGAGCAACCCGTCCGTCAGCACGAGCGCATAGCCGAGGCCGAGCGTGCGCCGTCCCATCGCACGTATAAAGAGAAAAGCGATGCGGCGGCCCAAGCCCGTCTTAATCATCCCGCGTGACATCATAAAGGCCGCCAGCACGAGCCACACAATCGGGTCTGCGTAGCCGCCGAGCGCCTGCTGCACGGGCAGCACGCCGAACAGAGCCAGCGCCGACACGCCCAGAAGCACGATGGCCCCGCCCGGCACGGGCCGCACAATCGAGCCGACAATCGTCCCGACGAAAATCGCGAGCAGCCGCCACGACCCCACCGT
>JBAVPI010000764.1:0-2105 GCA_049692915.1 Pyrinomonadaceae bacterium | reverse complement strand
AATCGCCGGTCGTCGCCGCTCTGTCGCCGTCTGAAACAACGGCGGCGACGACGAGCGCAGAAGTAACGTCGTATGAACCGAACCGCATCGAAGTGAAGACCGTCGCCGATGCAGCTTCGATTCTCGTCCTCGCGGAGAATCATTATCCGGGATGGCGTGCCTATCTCGACGGTCGGGCGGCGGGCATTCTGCGCGTCAACTACAACGAGCGCGGCGTCTTGCTTCCGCCCGGCGAGCACCGCGTCGAGTTCGTCTATCGTCCCAAGTCGGTGCTGTTGGGATTGCTGATCTCACTGTTGACGGCGGCGGCGCTCGCCGTCTGGTGCTGGCGGCCCGTCGCATTCAACGGGAGAGCGCGACGGGGCGGAGTTGATGCCGTTGCCGCGCGGGGAGAATGAAGAACGGGCGTGTGAGTTTGAAGTGAAAATAAGCAGGGCCGGCTCCCGTCTTGGAAACCGGCCCTCGAATTGTTTGGACTGACTCTTCCCTTAGAATCTGCCGCGGTACTCGCTTGCGACGATGAAGGCTTTGACCATCTCGGCATTGACGAAGTTGCCGTTAAACTGGTTGAGCTTACCGAGCCAGAAATTGTAACCGTCAAAGTTCAAGTCAGGCGCGGCGTCCGGGTCTCTTTGCAGGTAGCCGAAGTATTGCATCAGGACGAACGCCTTGTTGGACTCGGCCTGTTGCAACGTCTGACTCTCGGCGACGCTACGCAGCGCGGCGGCTCTGCCCGCTGTATCGCCCGCGCCGTAAGCGTTGATGGCGTTCTGGCGCTCCGCCGCCGTCGGCGTCACACCTGCTTTGGAGAAGAGCGTGTCAACGTAAGTCGCTGCCGCCATGCCTTGCGGGTAGAGGGCGACGAACGGCCCGCGCGTCACGAATCCGTTGATGAAGGCCACCTTGTTCGCCTCCAACAGCGCGTCCGCGCCGGGTGCGCCGACGACCACGCCCTGACCGATCTGTCTCGTGTCGGGCATGAAGCTGGCGCGCGTGACGGGGACGGGCTTGCCCGCCAGATTGCCGAACGCTGCCTTGTTGAGACGGTAAACGAGATAGCCGGTCTGCTGAAATTCAATCGAGAGAAAGAAGGCCGCCGAGACGTTAACGCGCTTGTTGTCTATGCACGCGACATTCGCGCCGCAGACGGCGATCTCGTTAGTCCAGAAGCCGAAGCCCGCCTGATCGGGAAAGCGACTGAGGAAGTCCACGTACTGCTGCTGGACGAAGAAATCGGAGTCGTCAATCGTAATCGGCTGGTTGGTGCCGGGCCGGAGACGCAGAGGCTTAACACGCGTGTTGCCGTACATCAACTCGGAGGGCAGCGTGTTGCCGTTCTCCGAAACGATTCGGAGCGTCGGCGCGCTCTGACTTTGCCCCAGTGCGCCGGAAGCCGAAAAGGTCACGACGAGGACTGCAAGAATAAGCTTTCGCATCACAATGCTCCCAAGAAGTTCTGACGGGCGGGAAGTTTCCCTGTCTGTAAGCGAGATGTCGGTTAAAAGTTCTGTCGGGAGCGGGGCTGCTTCCGTCACGACCATACAGCAGTTTAGACACCGCCCGCCGCCTTTGTCAACTTAAACGCTTGAGACGGTTTAGCGAAGGCCGAGCGGCTGCGGACGAATTAAAAAATCCTCGACGGGACGAGTCCGGCGGCCTTAGTTCTTCAAGTGTTGGATGCTATCGGGCGGTTGAGAGTTTGAGTTTATTTCGGGATTTAGTAGTACCTTAAATTGAAGAGTTAGGAATTGTAAATCATGCTTGACAAACCGTTTCATCTGTGGTATATTTAAAGCATAATAAATGGCGATTTTATCACGTTGTCGTCTATGGGTTAGGACGCGTGGTTTACAACCATGAGAAACGGGTTCGAGTCCCGTCTACGTTTCTGAGAGGTGGGCAATTGCCCACCTCTTTTAATTTCTTCTAATTCAAATTATGACATTACTCGAATTCGGGGCGGGAGGGCGTGCCCCGGCGAAGCGACTATTCTTTAACGCTTTAATTCACCCGACGACGATCTCGCGCCGCAGCGTGCCGGAGCCGTGATCTTCAAACCAAGTGAGATGTTCGGCCACCATGTCGAACTCCACAATGTACTTGCC
>JBAVPI010000763.1:0-2831 GCA_049692915.1 Pyrinomonadaceae bacterium | reverse complement strand
CGCCGTCATTGTGATAGACGGCGCGGGCTTGATTCGTTATCGCAAGGTGCAGCCGCTCTCCGTCTTTCGTCCCAAAGACGATGAAGTCATCGCCGCGATCCGGGAGGCACAGGCGGGCGCGTCGTCTCGGCCTTGAAGAAGCGAAGACGTGCCGCGGCCTTCGCACGAAGGCGCGAAGGCCCGCCGTCGAACAATGAAGCGAGGCCGCGACTCTGTGATATGTTAGCGAATCACGACGAGATGGAAGTTTTCCGACGAGGTTTCAAGGAGAAAGTTTGATGGCTGACGAAATCAAGTGCGTGCGTTGCGGGCAGAAGCGTCCGGCGCTCGGTTACGCGCCGTTCCCGAACGAAGTCGGGCAGCGCATCGGCTCGCAAATCTGCCAGCCGTGCTGGGCCGAATGGCTTCAGAAACAGAACATGCTGATCAATCATTACGGCCTCGACTTGATGAAAGAGGACGCGCAGGATTTTCTCTTCGACAATATGAAAGCCTTCTTCTTCGGCGGCGGCGCATCCGAACTGGCGCAGATAGACACGTCGAAAGAGGGCACGGTCAAATGGTGACGAGATACCTTCGACTGTGCGTCCGACTTCGACTCTGGACGACCGCGCTTCGCGCTTGATGACGGTCGCAGCGGAGGCGCGGAGGCGTGGGCGGCCCGTCCGCAGGATTTTGCGCGCCGAATTTTTCACGACTTTTGTGCGCTTCCTTCTTGCGTAAAGGGTAAGTATTTGAATAATATGCCGTCCGGCTTCAGGCCGCCCGAGGGGTTCATGCCGTCTTCCAAGGCGACGTGCGCGTCACTCTTCCGGAAAAGGGCGCGCATTGGATGCAAACCAAGGGTTAGCTAATCCTGTTCTATAGAACACACTAAAATCTCAGGAGACAACATGAAGAAGAGCACACTTGCAGGACTCGTCGCGGGCACCGCGCTCGCAGCGTTCACCGTCGGATGCGGCGGCGGCGACAACACCAACACCGCCAACGGCAACATGGCTAACAGCAATATGGCCAACATGAACAAGACGACCGTCAACACTTCCTCGAACGGAAACATCACTTCGACCACCATCACGACCAATACGGCCAACATGAACGGCAACATGTCGAACATGAACAGCAACATGCACAACACCAACATGGCTAACTCGAACATGCACAGCAACTCGAACATGACCAACATGAACAAGAAGCCGTAACGCGGTCTCCGACAGGTCGAAGCAGAAGCGGCTCGACCGGAGCGCCACAGCCCCGGACTTAGCCGACTGCAACACATGGTAAGGGCGGTGGAGGTCAACTGACCCCCAGCGCCCTTTCATCATCATTGCCGCCGCCCTTCTCATTTCCCGCGCCTGTTCCCTTCCCGAAATTCTCGCCGCCCTCCTTGTCGTCTCGTCCGGTCGGCGCTAAGATAGCCGGCAGTTTTAAGCCCAATCGCGTAAGAAGTTCGACCCGACGGAGTGTGCAAAGCGCCGCCCGCGCGGCGTCTCGCGTTTGAGCGTGCGGGCCGAATTTCCATTTTGACAGGTAAATCACAGGAGAAGCTATGAACAAGATCAAACTGATCACACTCGCGGCGGGCATGTCGCTGGCCGCTCTGACCGCAGGCTGCGGCGGAGACTCGAATACGAACGTCAACGCGAACGCCAACCGCGCCGCCGTTAACCTTAACACCAACGCGAACACGGGCGTCGTCGTTAATAACAACGCCAACATGGCCCCGACCTATAATGCCAACATGACGCGTGAAGAGTACGAGAAGAACAAAGATACGTACTCCGGCGAAGCCAAGAAGGCGGGCCGCACCATCGGCACGGGAGCCAACGACGGCTGGCTGTGGACGAAGGTTCGCGCCGCGCTGCTCTCAGCCGACGACCTTCGCGACTCGACCATCAACGTTGACGTGGATAACGCCGTCGTCACCCTGACCGGCACCGTCGCCAACGGCAATCAGAAGATCAGGGCCGTTGATGTCGCCAAGAAGGTTGACGGCGTCAAGAGCGTCACCAACAAGCTCGCGGTCGGCGCGGCGGGCGGCAATATGAACGCCAACATGAAGAAGTAGGAATCAAGAGCAAAGCGGAAGGGCGAGGAGCGGAAACAGTAAAGGCACGGTTGCGCGCGTCGGCGCAACGCCGGATGCCTGTTTCACTCCCTCGCCCTTGCTGCTTTCATTAGTGTCTCTCCTCCGCGGCGAAACTTTCGGCGCGGCAGTCGCGTAGCAGCATACGCATTCAACGCGGTCATCACGGCTTACGGATTCGGCGCGTACCTCTTAAGCTTACGGTTGATGCCCGCCGCGGTGTGTTCACTCATCCAAATTCGTTAAAAATTTTGCACGCGCTTGCGCGCCTCGACGGTGCTGCGCGATAAGGACGCCCCTGTTCCAAACAGTCGTCGGACGGAATCGTGAGTTTCCGTTAACACTGCCGGGCACGCACTATCGCTCACCGAAAGTAAGCACGACAGGCGCTTTCATAAAGACGCCGCCCGACCCCGGACGCGCCGTTTTGCGTCGCACCCGAACATCAGGTCATCAAACCAAACGTCTATGCGAAACAGTCACAGCAGATTTCTCGTCGCCTGCACCATCGCTTTCATCATTGTGTGGCTGGCCGCGCCCGCGCGCGTCGGGGCGCAACGCGGCACGACAGGCATTGACGCTTACGCCATCACCAACGCGCGCATCGTCACCGTCAGCGGCCCTGTCATCGAGCGCGGCACAATCGTCTTTCGCAACGGTCTGATCGTCGCCGTCGGAGAGAGCGTCAAGGCTCCGCCCGACGCGCGAACTATTGACGGCGCGGGACTGACCGTCTATCCCGGAC
>JBAVPI010000762.1:0-1662 GCA_049692915.1 Pyrinomonadaceae bacterium | reverse complement strand
CACCAGATACGCGTGCACCTCGCGCATCTCAAGCATCCGGTCGTGGGCGACGAAGTTTACGGCGGCGGGCGCGAGCAGAATATTCAAGACCCACGCCTGCGCGCTCTCCTGCGCACGCTCGACCGTCAATTCTTACACGCCGAGCAGATGGGCTTTCGACACCCGTGCACCGGCGAGTATCTGCGCTTCAACGCGCCGCTCCCGCCCGACCTGACGGCCTTCCTCGAAGGATTGGAAGGGATTTAAAGCGCCTCTCGACGGATGGAGACGGCGACACGCGCGGTTGCTATACTGTCATCCCGCGGCAAGCAACGAGGGCCGACGCGGCGCGCATCGAAAGACGTGCCCGAAGCGTAACGGATTCCCGAAGAGAACTTTCTTTTTATTCCCGCGCTCCACATGAACAAGTTATGAGAATCGTCGCCTGCACAGCATCGTCCGTCCTTTTGGCCCTGACACTGTCCGCCGTCGCCGCGCAGCAGCAGCCTCCGGCGCAGCCGAAGACCGCGCCCGCGCAAGAGGGTCAGCAGACTCCCACGGCCACGCCCCAGACCGTCGGCGACGACTCGCAAATCGTCACGACTATCCGCGAAGTGCGTGTGCCCGTCATCGTGACCGACAAGAAGGGGCAGCCGGTGACGGGCCTGCGCGAAAGCGACTTTGTCGTCTATGAAGACAAGGTGCAGCAGAATTTCAACTTCCTCGGCGAGGTCAAGGAGCTTGAGAAACTTCCCATCTACGTCGGCGTCATGATGGATACTTCCGCCTCGACCTCCGGCCAACTCAAGTTCGAGCAGGAGGCCGCGCTCAACTTCATCTACACGGTCATCCGCACGCGTAAAGATCAGGTCGCCTTCGTCACTTTCGACGACGAAGTGAATCTCCGTCAGGACTTCACGACGAACCTCGATCTGCTCGACCGCGCCGTCAACGCCGTCAAGAAGCCGGGTACGCACACCGCGCTCTACGATGCCGTCTGGCAGTTCTGCGACGAGAAGATGCGCAGCATCGGCACGGGCGGACGCCGCTCGCTCGTCGTCATCACCGACGGCGACGATACCTACAGCCGCGCCAGCCTTCGCGACGCCATCGAGATCGCGCAGCGCACCGACACGGTGGTCTTCTGCATCTCGACCAAAGGCGGATTTTCGGGGAGCGCAGTGCCCGGCGTCGAAGCGGGCACGACGAGAGACAGCGGCGATTTCGACTTGAAAAAGCTCTCCGAAGAGACGGGCGGGCGCTCCTTCTTCAGCGGCGACATGCTCGCGCTCGAACGCGCCTTCAAGAAGATCGGCGACTCGCTTCGCTCGCAGTACCTCATCACCTACAAGCCGACGAACGACAAGTACGACGGCAGCTATCGCCGCATCGAAGTGAAGCTCGGAAGCAAAGGCGACGGGCTGAGAGTGCAGGCCAAGCACGGTTACAAGGCCGACCGGGATACGATTAGATAGGCACAGGCAATGACGGGCGGCGAGCGATGCGTGATGAGTTGAAAACTGCTTCCCGCCTGTCACTCGTCACCGCTTTAAGGGGTTTCAGTTGATGTTTTATCGCAGACTAATCGCGTGCTTATTCACGCTTATCTTGACGACGGCGATGCTGGCGGGCGTTGCCGTCGTGCCGTCGTCCGTCGCCCGTGCACGGCGGCAGGGTGCGCAG
>JBAVPI010000761.1:0-13038 GCA_049692915.1 Pyrinomonadaceae bacterium | reverse complement strand
CGCGTAGAGGATGAAAGCGAAGAAGAGAAGCGCCGGGGTTGTTTTGAGTCTCATTTTATTTTCGGGGCGGAAGTAAATTCAACGGGAGAATGCTTTCATCTTCCGCCAAAGGATTACAGACCGAAGCTTTATTTTCAACCTCGGCACAGAGATACGGAGGCACGGTTGAAGAGAAAACGGTGCTTCCGTTTCTGCGTTGATAAAGCGTTGCAGTCCTCGTGTCGTCAACGCGCCGACAGCGTTGGAGCGGGAAGTTTATGTAGGCCGGGACGTGCCAAACTTAAACGCGTGCGCCTACTACTACCAGCGCTCGTAGCGACTTTGCGGGGTGAGAATGAGGCCGCACGCAGGTGGCTCTCTCAGGAGGCGAAATTTCCGGATTCGCCTCCCTGCTTTCTGCTTTAAACACCTGTTTCGTGTCCGGATTCGGACTGGCCGGTTCTATTACGAGTGCTGGTAGTAATTCTTGCCCGCCCATATAATTCGTGGATTCGGAAGGCCCTCGCGATTATCCATCGCGCCAATCCAGACCCGACTGGTTTCCGGGCCAAAGCCAACGGTACGAGCTACTCTTCAAAAATTTCAGAAACTACAAGGTGATTAAAGTGGAAACCAAGAATAGATTGCGCTTGCCCCTGCTTCTGATTGCGCTCTTTGCCTTTATTGCGTTGCCGGTCGCCGCGCAGTCTCCCAACACGGCTTCGATGATCGTCGTCGTGGTTGACCAGAACGGGGCCGTCGTGAAGGACGCCAAAGTTTCGGTGGTGAACAACGCGACCGGAGCCGTGCGCGAAACCGTCTCCGGAAGCGACGGCAGCAGCACCATTCCGGCGTTGTCGCTGACGGGAGCTTACACGGTCAGCGTGTCCAAAGAAGGATTCGGCAACGAAGAACTGAAAGACATCACGCTGCGCTCAGGCGAGACTGCGACCTTGAAGGTGACGCTTCTCGTCGGCTCCGAGAAGACGGAAGTGACCATCTACGGCACGGTCGAAGGCGTGCGCGCTGATCCGCAGATCGGTCGCCGGCTCGACAGCCCGCTCATTGACGAGACGCCGATTCTTGGTCGCAAGGTGACGACGCTGCCGCTCCTCAATGCGGCGTTCCGGCAGGCGAAGGGCACGGGCGATCTCTTCGTCAACGCGACGTACTTCGTCACAGGCGTCGGTGGCCGCCGCCAGACCACGGTCTTGCTCGACGGCGCGAACAACGATGAAGGGTGGGGACGCCAGACGGCCATCGCCACCGTGCCGCTCGGAGCCATTCAGGAGATCACGCTGCTGACGAACGCGTTCTCTTCCGAATACGGCTGGACATCCGGCCCCGCGTTGAACATCGTCACCAAATCCGGCACGAACGATCTGCACGGCGAGGGATTGTTCATGCTTCGTCCCGGCGGTAGCTGGCAGGCGAAGACGTTCTCGACCAAGAATTTCTGCGCGCCGTCCGTCTCGACCTGCGTGACGCCGACCACGCTCAAAGCCATCAATCCGGTGGACATCCCCGATGCGCTCAATCAGGTCTCCGGCTCAATCGGCGGCCCCATCGTCGAGGACAAGACCTTCTTCTTCGCCACAGCCGACTACACGCGTCAGAATCGAACGACGTTTCTCTCGACCACGCTGCCCGCCTTCCTGTTGCCTGCCGACGGACACCTCGACTACACGGGTCACTACCGCCAGTTTCTCTTTGACGGGCGACTCGACCACAAGCTGACCTCAAGTCAGACGTTGATGGTGCGAATGAACGTTGACCGGTTTTCCGACGACAACCCGCAGGACGCCGTCAGCGGCACGAACGCGCCAAGCGTCGCGCGCAGATATTCGCGTCGGTCTTTAACGACTCAGGTCAATCACACTTGGGTCATCAACCCGTCGCTTCTCAACGAAGCGCGGTTTGCTTACCTGCATGGCGATCCCGTCACGCTCTGGGAAGCCCAGACGCTCTCAACCACCTACACGCGCGCCGGGTCTGTGCCGTTCACCATCGGGCAGTCGCGTGTCTCAGACATCTTCAGCCATCAGGCACAACTCTCGGACACGCTGTCTTGGTCGCTCGGCAAGCACTATCTGCGCTTCGGCGGAAGCGTGATTCGTCACACTTCGGGCGGCACGGGCAGCGAACCCGGCACGGCGCTCCTCGGCACGTTCACGTTCAGGAACACGACGACTGCGCCTTTCGGTCAGTTGACGTTGGCCGACGTGCAGAACTACACACAGCCGATTGACTTCGGAATTAACAGCTACAAGCTGCCGCAGTGGCTCACTACCGGGTTCATACAGGACAGCATCCACCTGCGCAACGACCTGACCATCGAAGCCGGACTCCGCTACGACCGGCAGACCCTGACCAACGCGAAGAACAATTTCGCGCCGCGCTTCGGCTTCGGCTGGCATCCGGGTGGCGACTCGCGCACCTCGATTCGCGGCGGCTACGGCATGTACTACACGCAGATTCGTTCCAACGCGGTCGCCGGTTATCTGGTGAACGGGCTGGACGGATTGACGACCTACACCGCGACTCCGGGGCAACTCGGCTTCCCGACCTGCCTGACGGGAGCATGCCTCCCTCTGTCGTTTGATCCGAGGACACTGCCTGCTTCGCAACTGCCCGCGCGCGACATCACGATCAGAGCGGGCCAGCGTGCCTTCTACGAGGCTCAGTTCACGAAGTACGGGCTGAACTTCGACCGGCTGCCGAATTACCCCGACAAGTTAGTGAACCCGCGTAGCCAAGTGCTCTCCATCGGCGCGGAGCGCGAGGTGATGAAGGGATTCTTCATCGGCGGCGACTACGTGCACCAGCACTTGTCCGGCATTGACCGCACGGTTGATTTGAACGCCCCGTCAATTTTCGACCGCACGGCACCCGGTCAGGTGAGAAGCGTGGCCGCGGCCAATCTCACACGGCCAATCCTGCCGGTCAACGGCGGCGTGCGGCAGGTTAACGTGTTGACGAACCTCGGCGTCGCCGATTACGACGGGTTGCAGACACAGTTCAGCTATCGCGGCAACTCGCGTATGTATGCAGCGGTCAGCTACACCTTGTCCAAAGCAACCAACACGAGCGAACCGGACGGCAACGGCATCGGGCCTAACGAGAGCAACATCGCGCGCCTCGGCGAGGTCGAACGCGGGCCGAGCCTGCTCGATCAGCGCCATCGCGCGGTCATCATGTTCAACTATCGCTTCCCTTACAACATCACGGCGGGCACACTGACGCAGTTTGCGTCCTCTCGCCCGTTCAATGCCACGACGGGCGTTGACAACAACGGCGACGGCGCGAACAACGACCGGCCCGTCATTAACGGCAAGGTCATCGGCAAGTCAACGTTCCGCGGCACGCCGACGCAGGACGTGGCTCTCTACGTCGAGAGCCGCATCAAGCGTTGGGAGCGCGCGACCATCCTGCTCAGGTTGGAAGGCTTCAATCTTCTCAATCATGGAAACTACCTCGGTCGCGGGCAGACGATCTACGGCGACACGGCTACACCGAACCCGACGTTCAGCCAGTTGGTGTCCGTCGGCACGGCCACGAACGCCATCCCTGCGTTCGCCAACGTTGACCCGCCGCGGATGTTCCAGATGCAGGTGCGATTCGTCTTCTAAGTGAAATCGGCTGCGGTCGGCGCTATGCTTGCTCGCGGTCGTTTAAAAACAGCAGATGCGGTCGGTCGTGACCGGCGGAATCGGGATAGATATGGCCGGGAGCGTCGTCGAATGAGAAGACGGCGACGCTCCCGGCCATTTACATTCAAAATGGATGATCGGCTGGTCAGTCTTCCGTTCACGGTTATTGAGGACAACGAATAAGACCTGAAGAGATGCGCAAAGCGTCCTACACGGCGGCGGCGGGCGACACGGCGACGACCGCGATGCGATGGCGATCCGCGAGCCGCAGCATCTCTTCGCGGTCGAAGATCAGGGTCTTTCCGGCGGTCAGGCAGAGACAGCTCGCGCCGGCCTTCGTCATCGCCTCGACGGTGGGGACGCCGACGACGGGCACGTCGAAACGCATGTCCTGATCCGGCTTGGCAACCTTGACGACGGTCAGACGACCGCGCGCCAAATCTCCCGCGCGGAGGATGACGGCGTCCGTGCCTTCCATCGCTTCCACGGCGACGCAGGCGCGCGAGCGCACGACGATGGTCTGCCCCAGATCGAGCCGCGCGATTTCGCGTGCGACTTCGAGGCCGTAGGCGATGTCGCCCCGCTCGCGCTCGTCCGGCGCGCGACGCGTGAGCGTTCCTGCCGCGGGCAGTTGATCCTGTAGAAAGAACGTCGAGTCAATCAGTTCGATGCCTTCGCGCGCGAGTTCGTCGGCCACGCCGCCGATGAGCGCGTCGGTGTTGCGGCGCGGTAGCCTCAAGAGCATCTTGAGCATTCGCACGTCGGGCAGAGCGCCGCTGAAAATCTGCACGTGTTTGACCTGCCCCGCCATGATCGCCCGCTCCACCCCCTCGCGTTTGAAGAAGCGAATCATCCGCCCAAGTTGCCCGATGCCGACCCACACGAAGCTGCCTCCCGCTTCATTCACAACACGCTCAAGCGCCGGGTCGGTCTCCTCCTTAATCGCCGCGACCGCCAGAGAGACACCCGCGCGACCCGCGCCCTCGACGACGAGAAAGGGAAACTTGCCGTTGCCTGCGATGAGTCCGTAACGCATAAAGTCGTTCACGAGTGACGGGCACAGTGACGTGTGGCGAGCGAGATAATTTTATCTCGTCACTCATAACCCGTCACTGACTTTGTTATTTGACGACCCCGCGCCGTGATGTCTCGATGAAGCGTGTCAGTTCTTCGACTTCGTGTGAAGCGGTCAACTCTTCGCGGATGGCCGCGAGCGCCTGCGTGGTGTTGAGCTTGGAGGCGAGCAGGAGACGGAAGGCGTGATGAAGGGCGTCAATCGTCTCTTTCGGATACTTGCGCCGCCGCATGCCTTCGACGTTGAGGCCGTAGCATTTGGCGTGGTTGCCGACCGTGAGCGCGAAGGGGAGCGCGTCCTTGACGACGACCGAGTAGCCGCCGACGTAGGCTTCGCGGCCCACGCGACAGAATTGATGGACGCCCGAATACGCGCCGATGTTTGCGCCGTCTTGAACCGTCACATGTCCGGCGAGCGTCGCGGCGTTCGCCATGATGACGCGGCTGCCGAGGATGCAGTCGTGCGCGATGTGCGCCTGCGCCATGATGAGACAATCGTCGCCCGTCTCGGTGAGCATCCCGCCGCCCTCCGTGCCGCGATGGATGGTGACGAACTCGCGTATCTGATTGCGACGCCCGACGCGCGTCTCTGCCGGCTCGCCCGCGTACTTCAAATCCTGCGGCGCGAGGCCGATGGAGACGAAGGGGAAGACGTGCGTGTCGTCGCTGACAACCGTGCGCCCGTCAACGACGCAATGCGATTCGAGCCGCACGCGCTCGCCCAGACGCACTTCGTCGCCGACGGTGCAGAAGGGGCCGACGTGCGAGTGCGCGCCGATCTCTGCGCGCGGGCCGACGACCGCCGACGGGTGTATGAATGTTGACATCAATGGCAAGAAGTCACGCGAGGGCGCTCCGGTCGGCGATGACGCTCATGATGTCGGCCTCGGCGGCGAGTCGCCCTTCAACCGAATCGAGCCTCGCTTCGCCGTGCATCTTCTGGATGCGACCGCCGACGCGCAAAGGGGTGACGATGATGTAGAGGCTGTCGCCGGGGCGGACGGGATGGCGGAAGCGCGCGTTGTCTATGCCGCTGAAGAGCGGAAGTTTTTCGTCGCGGTTCTCCATCGTCTTGAGCGCGTAGATAGCGCCGACCTGTGCCATCGCCTCGACGATGAGGACGCCGGGCATGACGGGCGTGCCCGGATAGTGACCCTGAAAAAAATGCTCGTTGATGGAGACCTGCTTGATGCCGACGATGCGGACTTCGGGCGTGATCTCGACGACGCGGTCAACGAGCAGAAAGGGATAGCGATGCGGCAGGATTTCCTGTATGGCGCGTGTGTCGAGAACCGTTTCCATAAGAGTAGAAAACAGTGGCGTGTCACGGGTGACGAGCGACGAGTAAAAGTTTGTCTTCAACTCGTCACCCGTCACCCGTTATCACGCCACTGCTGTGATGTTACGGCCTCGCGGCGGGCGTCCCCGCCGAGGCGGTCGCCGGGTTGCGCTGGTTGTATTCGGCGATGAAGGCGTCCGTGATGTCGAGCGTGTCGTTGACGATGAACATCGCGCCCGCCATCTTGCTGGCGTCAAAGAGGACGGTGATGCCGCGCGACTTGGCATAGGTCTGAAGCGCGGTGCTGATGTCCTGATAGATAGGCTCGGTCAGTTCGGCGATGCGCTTGTCGAGCGCCTTCTGCCCGTCCTGCTGGCGACGCTCGATGTCGCTCTTGAGCGTGTCGGCCTGATCGGCCTTGGTCTGGAGAGCCTTCCCGTCGGCGACGCCTTTGGTGGCGTCAATGTCTTTGAGAAGCTGCTCGTAGCGCGTGCGCAGCTGCTGAATCTCATCACGGCGCGGCTTGAACTCGCGGTCAACCATGTCGAAGGCCTTCAGGAGGCGCGTGACGCCGCTCTTTGGGTCGTTGAAAGCCCGCGTATCAATGATGGCGAGTTTGCCGTCGGCGATGGCGACGTTGCCCTGCGCCGGAGCGGCTGCGGGACGACCGGCGGGCGCTTGCGCGTTTGCGTTGACGACGGTGATGGCCGCGAACAACAGGGCGGCGGCGATAGTGCGAATTGGTTTCATATCTCTCTTGTACTGCTCCTTCGACAGTCGAAAAAAGTTGGTGCGCCGCAAAGACCCCGTCTGATTGGGAGGGGCGCGCGGCTCCCCGTTTAGTTCTAAAGTTCTAGAAAGTCCGTCCGATGCTGAATCGGCGGAGGAATTTTGTCTCCCGGATAATGCTGGTTCGCGCGTTCGGGTTATAGGCGAAAATTAAGCGAAACGGCACGTTGACTATGGGCAGTTGGATGCGTAATTCGGCCCCGACGCTGGATCGGTAGTCGCTGATTTTTGAAAAAAGGCTCTGCGAGAGGCGGGCCACCGTGTTGGTCTGCGCGTCGCCGCGCAGGAAGATTGAGTCCACGCCGAAGGGCAGCCCCGTGACCGGGTCGAGCGGCCCGACGCGCTGGAGGTTGGAGAACTCCTCTTTCGAGATCAGGCGGTCGCCGCGAATCAGCAGCCCGCGAATCGGCGCGCCCGTGCGCGGGTCAATCGGGCCGAAAGGCGCGATGGCAAGTCCCGGATTTTTGCGCGCGGCCAGTTCCGTCAAGCCCCCGAAGCTCGACAGGAAGGGCTGGTCGGCCAAGAAGGTGGTCGAGAAAGTCTGGTCGTTGCCCGTCGTCAGGTTAAAGGCCGAACCGATGTCGGCGAAGGCTGCGAGTTGAAGTGGGCCGAAGATGGGAATGCGATATTCAAAGTTGCCGAGCAACTGCGTGTCGCCGCCGAGGAAGTTGAAGTTGCGCGAGAGCAGCAGCGAATTGTTGCCGGTCGGCCCCGTGAACGTGCCGATCTTGATGAGTTGATCGCGCAGCGTCGTCGAGAGACCGTCAACGGCGACGGCGCTCCCTAGAGGGGTGCTCGAAACGCTCACGTTCTGCGATGTGATGAAGGCGTCGAGGGGGGTAAGCGGGCTGATCGAGCGGACGTTATAGCCACGAATCGTCGTCTCGTCACCGAGGAAAAAGCGCTCGTAAATCGGCACGCCGTTGATGAACGAGAGCGAGCTATCCTGCGCCTCGCGAATCTTGCTCGACAGGCCGATGCTGCCGACGTGACCGGCGACGAGACGAAAGCCGAAGACCTCCGGGCGGCTTGAGCGTTTGCGCCTGACGGGGATGAACTGGATGTAGGAGAGCACCGGCTCGTACGTGCGCACGTCGCCGCCGAGACCGGCAATTCCGAACTGGAGCGCCACCTGCTTGCCGCTCGTCGGGTCAATCGAGCCGTTGCGCGTGTCATAGACGAAACTCGGCGTGACGCGGCTCGTGACGATGTTCGGCTGCGCGAAGATGCGCGGGATGAACGTGTTCGGGTCGTTCTGGGTGTTGACCTCCGGGTCTTTAACGCTCGACTGCGAGATCGAGTACGAAAGGCCGATGCGCGACGCTCGCGCAATCTGGATAAGACGGCGCGTGCGCGGCTTGAAGAACTCGGAGAGCGGCGAACTGGCAAAGAGCGATGCGCCCGCAGTGGTCTGCGTGAAGAGGTTCTCTTCGCCTGCGGTCAAAAAGTCGAGCTGGCTGCCGAACGCTCCCGTCAGCGCGTCCAAGTTCTGCGAGAGGATCGTGCCCTCGCCGAAAAACTTTTGCGACTGCGCGTAGAGCGAAAAGCCGACCGAGATCGGGCGGTCTTTGATGTACGGCTCGGTGAAGGAGAAGAGGAACGAACGCTGGCGATTGCCGAAGGCGAAATCGAACGAGAGCGATTCGCCGCGACCGAGCAGGTTGTTCGTCGAATAGTTGAGGCCGAAGAAAGAGCCGCCGATGCCGGAGAGTCCGCCGGAGAAAGAAATCTGGTTGCGCCCGCGCTCGGCCACCTTGAGGCTCAGATCAACCTCGCCGCGCTCCTCGTCCGTGCGCAATTCCGTGTCTTTATCCTTGTCAATCGGGTCGAAGTAGCCGAGTTGATTGAGCTTCAGGACGGAGAACTCGTAGAGGGTCTGGTCGTACACGTCGCCTTCGTTCAAGGCCACCTCGCGGCGCAGCACGTTGTCGCGCGTGTAGGTGTTGCCCGCAAACTCCAGACGGCGCAAGGTGAACTGCTTGCCCTCCGTGATGGTGATCGTGAAATCGGCGATGCCCTCCTGCGCGTTCGCCGGCGCGGGCTTGAATTCGGGGTTCACGTCGAACTCGTACTGAATGAAACCGGCCCTGCCGTAAAGTCTTTTGAGGTCTTCCGAGAGAGCCTTGTAGAGACGCTGGCCGTTTGCCACCTCGCCCGTCTTCAACCCGACCACATCGCGTATGTTCTGCTCGGAGAAGATGGAGTTGCCTTCAATCTTCAACTCGCCGAGGCGGTAGAGCTTGCCCTCGATGACTGGAACGGTGATGCGCAGCGCCTCGTCCGACGAAGAGAGCACGGGGATGGGAAGGATGGGAAAGCCCGTGCGACGCTCGCCGAGGCCCTCGATCTTCGGCTCGCCCGTGCGCGCTTCCAGATAGCCCTTCGAGCGCATGTAGTTCGTCACGTTATAGCGGAGGTCGTATTCGAGCTTCTGCGTATCGAGAATGTCCTGCCCTTTGAAGCGCGAGATAAGGCCCGCCTCGCGGACGAGATTCATCTGCGAGCGCAAATCGCCGTCCTTGAAAACCTGATTGCCCTCGAACTGAATTTCCACGACGCGGACGCGGTCGCCCTCGTCAACGTTGAAGGTGATGGCGGTCGAGGTCTCGGAGACTTTCTCCGTGTCAACATTGATGACGGCGTTCGGGTGGCCTTTCGCGGCGAGCAGTTCCTTGATGACGCGGCGCGCGTTGTTGGTCTTGACGGGGTCGAAGGGCGATTCCTTCGAGACGCCGATGCGCTGCTCGCGGAAAGCCTTCAAAACGTCCGACTCGGCGACGGTCTTCAAGCCCTTGAACGTGATGTCGCGGATGATCGGCAGTTCTTTGACGTAGAAGATGACGACCTTGCCGCCGCGCGGCCCGTCCTCGGTCGCGACGCGCGTCTCCGTCTTGTCGAAGAAGGGAAGGTTGAGCAGGGCTTGGAGGTCGCGGCGCACCTGCGCCTCGTTGTACGCGTCGCCGGGCCGGGTCTGGATGTGGTAGAGGATGTCTTCGTCGCGCAGGCGGCGGTTGCCCTCAATCGAGACCGCTTCGACCAGCACCCCCTGCGGTGAAGCCTGCTGACCCTGCGCGGCGGCGTGCACCCTCGTCACGAGCGGCGCGAAAGAAGAGATCAGGAGACTGCCCACGAGGGCGGCCACGAGATAAAACCGGGGCGCGCGAATTCGCATAAGTGTCGCTGTATGCCTCAAAGGATGCCGAATGACCGAAATTAAGGGAGACGACGGATGAACTTTAATTATGTAAGCCGACCGAAAGTGCGGGAACTCATCAGCCTTCCCGCCGCGCGAGGGCGCTCGATCCGCCTTTCAGGACTTTAGGAGCCTCTTGGATTCACGCCGGGCCGGACACAGTTGCCCGCCAGACGACTTCCGCAAAGTGGCGCATTATACAAGGCAAAAGGAAAAAGGTAAAAGGCAAAGAGAATCCGAGTCCTCACTTTCGCCCTTTGCCTTTTTCCTTTTGCCCGTTCAATTCACCGCATTTTAATGAATTAGGAGCGCATCGCCCGGCTCTTCGACGCCCACCGAACGGTGGTTCAACTCGTCGCCGTCAACGAAGACTTCGACGAGTGGAGCGCCGCCCAGATCGCCCTGTATGAGCGCCTCGGAGAGCGGGTCTTCGACGTATTTCTGCAATGCGCGACGAATCGGGCGCGCACCGTAAGCGCGGTCGAGACACGTCTTGGCGACGATCCAGCGCCGCGCCTCCTCCGTCAAACGAATTTCGAGGCCGCGCCTCTGCAAAGTCTTATTCATCACTTCGACTTGCAGGCCGACGATCTCCAGCAACTCTTCTTCGGCGAGTTGGTCGAAGATGATGATCTCGTCGAGGCGGTTGATAAATTCGGGATTGAACGTCTGCCGTACCGCAGACATCACCATCTCTTCCAGCTTCTCTCGCGAGGCGTCGGGGTTGGCTTGGAATCCGAGCACGCCTTTTTTCTGAATGAAGCGCGCGCCGATGTTCGAGGTCATGACGATGATCGTGTTTTTGAAATCAACCGTGTTGCCGAGCGCGTCCGTCAGTATCCCGTCCTCGAAGACTTGCAGCAGCACGTTGAAGATGTCCGGGTGCGCCTTCTCGATCTCGTCGAAGAGGAGAACGGAGTAGGGCGAACGCTTGATGCGCTCGGTCAACTGCCCGCCCTCTTCGTGCCCGACGTAGCCGGGAGGCGAGCCGATCAGTTTCGAGACCGAATGCTTCTCCATGAACTCCGACATGTCGAAGCGAATCAGGGAGCGTTCCGAGCCGAACAGAAACTCCGCGAGCGAGCGCGCCACTTCCGTTTTGCCGACGCCGGTCGGGCCGAGGAAGAGAAACGAACCGACGGGGCGCTGCGGATTCTTGAGGCCCGCGCGCGAGCGCCGGATGGAACGCGCCAGCGCCGAGATGGCCGGGCGTTGCGCGACGACGCGACGGTGCAGTTCCTTCTCGATGCGGAGGAGCTTTTGCATCTCCTCTTCCTTCAGCGAATTGACGGGGATGCCCGTCCAGCGCGCGATCACGTCTTCGATGTCGTCGCGCGTGACCTCGACCGACATCATCAACTCTTCCTCTTCCGACAGGCGCGACAGCACTTCTGGGCCGTTCTTCGGCAGATAGATGCTGCGTTCGTCGAGCAGATCGTCCACGCGGTCTGCGACGATGCCGGGCGACTCGCGCCGCGCGCGAAGCTTGACGCGCGCGCCCGCTTCGTCAATCACGTCAATCGCCTTGTCGGGCAGGAAGCGGTCTGGAATGTAGCGGTTCGATTGATAGACGGCGGCCTCGATGGCCTCGTTCGTGTAGCGCACCTGATGAAAAGCCTCGTAGCGTTCGCGGATGCCTTCGAGGATGCGGACGGACTCTTCTTCTGAAGGCGGCGGCACTTTGACTGCCTGAAAGCGTCGTTCGAGCGAGCGGTCTTTCTCGATGGATTTGCGAAACTCGGCGGGCGTCGTCGCGCCGATGCACTGTATCTCGCCGCGCGACAAAGCAGGCTTCAAAATGTTCGCCGCATCGAGCGAGCCTTCCGCCGAGCCAGCGCCGACGAGCGTGTGCAGTTCGTCTATGAAGACGATGTACTGCGGATTATCAATCAGCTCGCGCATGATCTGTTTGAGGCGCTCCTCGAACTGGCCTCGATATTTCGTGCCGGCGACGATGAGCGACAGGTCGAGCGACAGGATGCGCTTGTTTTCCAGAAACGAAGGCACTTCGCCGCGCACGATGCGTTGCGCCAAGCCTTCGACGATGGCGGTCTTGCCGACGCCCGGCTCGCCGATCAGCACCGGATTATTTTTCGTGCGGCGACACAAAATCTGGACGACGCGCTCGATCTCCGCATCGCGTCCGACGAGCGGGTCGAGCTTATCGTTTGAGGCATCGTCCGTCAGGTCGCGCGAAAACTCTGCGAGATGCGGCGTCTCTTTCTTCTGCGCGGCGCGCGGGTCAACGCCGGTCGCCCGCGCCACTTCGTCGCGGACGGAGGCGAGTCGCAAGCCGCGCTCGTAAAGAATCTCCGCGGCCATCGAACGCTCTTCACGCAACAGTCCGAGCAGCAGATGCTCCGTGCCGATGTGACGGTGCTGAAGGCGGTCGGACTCTTCGTGTGCGAAGGCCAGCACGCGCTTCGTCTCAGGCGCGAGCGGCAGTTCGACGGACGTGGAAATCTTCTCGCGCAACGGCGCGCGTCCCTCGATCTCTTTCCGTATGGCTTCGAGCGAAGCCTGCGCGCGCGCCAGAAAACGCGACGTGAGCGTTTTGTCTTCGCGCATCAATCCCAGCAGCAGGTGCTCCGGCTCGATAGCGGGAGCGCCGAACTGACTGGCTTCGTAGCGCGCAAAGAAAATTACACGCCGTGCCTTCTCCGTATAGCGTTCAAACATAAAATCTATGTGGCTGACTGAATTAGAAAGACGTTTCGGTGACGCTTCGAGGTGACACCGGGCCGGGAGCGCGCCCCGTGCCGACCTGCCCGACATTATAACCGAAACGCTTGCCTGCTGTCAGATTATAAACCCGTGCCGCGAAATCCCGATTCCTGAACGTGAAATCCCGTCATTAAAACCCCGTCATTAAATCGCCGCGTCCGTCATCCGCCCTTCTTCCAAAACCAGACGACGGTCGCACGCGCGCGACAGACTCTCGTTGTGCGTGGCGACGACGACGCACGCGCCCGCCGCGCGACTGAGATTGAAGAGCAGCGTGCCGATCTCCTCGCCCGTGCGCGCGTCCAGATTTCCCGTCGGCTCGTCGGCGAGCACGAGCCGCGGCCCGGTGA